>DATMYU010000027.1:0-11598 GCA_035560775.1 Desulfosporosinus sp. | reverse complement strand
ACATTCGCCGATTTCGTCATGGCATCGGCCGCTTCAATCGCTGGTACCAAACCTTTTGTTTCAATCATTCCCAATGCATCTAAAGCCATATTAACTTCCTCCTCAAAATAAATATGATTTAATTTTTTACCCCTCGGGTTCTCATTGATTAGGATTTTGTAAAATCAGTCGAATCAAAATGAAGCACTTCAGTGAGATAACGATTTGCCTCGCGTAAGGCCGGTTCCACCGAGCTTGCATTTCCAGTTATCAACAAAGAACCTGTAAAACGGTCT
This sequence comes from Desulfosporosinus sp., assembly GCA_035560775.1. Lineage (GTDB taxonomy): Bacteria > Bacillota > Desulfitobacteriia > Desulfitobacteriales > Desulfitobacteriaceae > Desulfosporosinus. Next base: position 11,323 of record DATMYU010000027.1, on the reverse strand, counting down.
ACTACTACTAATTCAACATCAGCAGCTTTTACTGCGCGATCAGCAGCAATAATCACGGCCTCATAAGGACTAATAGTCATTATACCGGCAGCGGATTCCTCTGCCATGCCGAGCTTATCCACAAGCGCAACATCAGTATGGGCAATCATGTGACAAAGAGTCACCTGCTTACCAGGCACAGATTCCTGGATAATGCGCTGTTTTGCCTCCGCCATGGCTATTCCCTCCTTGCTAGTAATTTAGTAATCGTATTTTACACTGCTTCCAGCTACTGCTGGCACCCCGTATGCCACCATCAATTTTACTAAATGCCTGATATTTGGTTCATATTCCTCCCTCGGAGGCTGCTTTATGTCGCCCATAGGATAAGGGATCTGCAGTGCCTCGTACTTTTCCGTTCCCAGTAAACGATAGGGTAACAGCTGATACTGCACTATTTTGTTTTTCAATTGTTCGGATACAAAGCGCGCAGTGGCGTGAATATTCTCCTCATCATTGTTGTAGCCAGGTACAACCGGGGTTCTGATGATCAGCTTTGCACCGCAATCGACAGCAAATTTGATATTCTCTAATATTCTCTCATTGGTCATACCGGTATACTGCTGATGCTTGTTGGGGTCCATAACCTTGATATCAGTAATCCACAAATCGGTATAGGGCAACACTGCTTCCACGGCTTCCCTCTTACACTGCAGCTCTGTTTCCAGACAAGTATGAACACCGTAACGTTTACACTCCGTAAACAAGTCGCGGATGAATTCATACTGCATCAATGGATCGCCGCCGCCAACCGTCACGCCGCCATTTGAATCTCTATAGAACGTACGGTCTTCCATGATGATATTCATTAATTCACGTACCGTATATTTTTTGCCAAAAATCTTAAGTGTACTATTAGGGCAAGCCTGAGCGCAAAGCAAGCAATTGCGGCATTTTTTTCTATCGATACCAACGACATACCCATTTTCGACCTGCAAAATCTGTTCATCCTGATACGGGCAGGTATGCAGACATCGACCGCATTTATCGAGACTAATACAATCTTTTTTAAATACGGCTACCTGCGGATACGCCTTCATGCTTTCCGGATTACTGCACCACAAGCAGTGCATTGGACAACCTTTAAAGAAAATTGCCGTTCTTATACCAGGTCCATCATGCACAGTATACTTCTGAATATTAAAAACCGTAGCTTCTTTTTGTGTTGTAGTTCTTGTCATTATTACTCGCCAGCATAGCTGCCAGCTTCACACCACCTTCCACTATGCAGGCATACTGCGCTGCAAAAATTTGCACAATCTCCAATTAGTCAAAGGCAGTATATGCATTACGACCGATCAGGTCATCTTGTAATGGTTTGCTCAAACGCGTGAACAATGCGCTATAACCAGCCACACGTACCAACAGTCCTTTATAATCCTCTGGATGTGCCTGCGCCTCGAGTAGCGTTTGATGGTCAACGATATTGAACTGAACCTCCATACCTTTATGTTGGAAGTAGGTATCAATATATCGAACTAACTTATCCCGACCTGAATCACCAGCTACGCAACTGGGTGAGAAGCGAACATTAAGCAACGTGCCGTTGCATGCGCGCTGCTGATCCAGCTTGCCTGCCGAAATAGCCATGGCAGTGGGACCGGTTGTGTCATGGCAACCGACTTTGGTATGCACAGGACCAAGGCAATTGGAAACAGGCTCCATGGCCAATCTGCCGTCCGGAGTAGCCGCTTGCCACATACCGATACCGACATTGGCAGAAACGGAGAACATACCGGGCACGATCTTGCCACCGCGGGTGTTCATATGCCCATGCACTGCATCTATCCAGCATTTGGCGGCAAACTTGGTAAATTCGTCGGCATAATCATTATTGTTGCCGTAGTGCGGGATCTTATCGGAATTAACCAGCGTATACAAATTTTCATAGCCCAACCAGTTCTTTTGTAGAGCATCCAGCAATTTTTCGACAGTGATCTGCTTATTTTTGAATACCAACTCGTTTATAACGCAGAGACTGTCTCCGACAGTTGCCATCCCAACACCCTGCGGGCCGCTGAAGTTATAGACGGCACCTCCGGCAGTAACGTCTTTGCCGCTTTCCAACGGACCTTCAAAAACTGAGGAGAGGTAGGGCAGTGGTTTTTTCCGTTTTTGGGCGATTTCGGTAGCATTCATTACAGCAACCATTTTATCCACCCAATATTCCATCTGCTTACGGTAGGCTTCCATCAAATCTTCGATGCAAGTAAAGTCATTCAGTCCGCCATATTGAGGGCCAAGACGCCCGCCAATACCGCCGCACTTCTGCCAACGCGGGCATCCTGAGCCGCAGTCCAGGCATCGCCCATCATTCAAGGCCATTTCAAATACTTTGGGCAAACTCATATAAGCAGAATCGTGGGCACCATACTCCTTACCGGGAATATCCAGCTCTACACACCCGACCACAGCGTATTCCCGCGCATCTTCCATTTGTTTGCCTGCCGATAACTGGGCAGGAATGCAGGCATCATCATTGAATATTTTCGGCAACCCGGTACCAATTTTCAGGATATTGGCAATTTTAACCTTGTATTCCCAAGGCGAGTTGATGTGCCAGCGGCAAGAAAGCCAGGGTTCTTGCAGTTGGGTATGAGCATGGGCTTCCAACATGAGATAAGTCAGGTCGTTCGTGGCATCAGAGCCATCCCGTTTCAGACCACCAATTGTGGTTGTAGAACCCATGCCGGCTTCTGACGATAAGGTGGCTGATATCTCATCGCGCAGCTTGAGCATTTCCCAAGTCTTAATAGACCAGGCCTCAATCAGTTCTGCGGCAAATTTCTTTGTGATCCGGCCGGCTTTCATATCAGCTTCATAAAAGGGATACAATACTTGGTCAAGACGTCCGAAACAAAGGGCCTGACCATTGCTTTCAATGTAACCGAGACAAACCGTCATTTGATAAAGTTGAATGGCCTGCCAAAACGTTTGCGGCGGGTTTTCGGCAATCCAATCAAAGTTTTCGGCAATTTGCACTAACTCGCGTTTACGGGCGGCATTGTTTTCCGTGGCTGTCTGCTCCCGCGCCAGGGTGGCGTAGCGTCTCATATGGTCGCTGGCACCATCCAAAACAATCAACTGCGCCAGATAGTTCTCGCGGGCTTCCAAACCTTGAGCCGTGCTGGGATCGCATTTCTCCAAGGCCGCCGCAATTTTCTTCTTGCGCCCGCTATAGCCGTCAGCCAGAATCAGTTCAAACCGGGGCATGGTATGAGCAGATCCATAATAATAGAAAAGATTGGGTGTAAATACAGGACGTCCGCCAACAGTAGACCCTTTTAGCTCTTCGTCCGTCAACAAACCAGTAATTTCATCGGCAACAGTGTTGCCGATCCAGTAGTCCTCCAGATCCAATAAGGATTTTTTTACATTTTGCGGTATTTGGTAGCGGTCCTCAGGACGCCGAGAAATCCTGTCGTCCCGCAATTCATCGATAACCCAGTCATAGGAAAACTCAGGGTAAATGCCGGCATGCCGTCCCAGACAGCCTGTTTCACCCGCAACAATTTCATCCGGCATAACATGAATCGGAAGTTTTCGGTAAAGATAAGCCATAGCCTTCGCACATTTAATCACCTGCGGCTCATTCTTATACAGTTTGTATGCTTCTGTCAGCAAAACAGCGCGATGGGCTTCAAGTTCCTGTACAGTGTCAAAAACGCGCTTGCGGATACGGTTGATTCGCTGAAAAGGAGAAATATCTTCCTTTTCCCCTTTGTAATCGATCATTGCGTAGCTCTTATCGAATGGTTCCAAACCACCAGTTCCTAACTGTGATAAATAATCATCATCTGTTTGACCATTTGCTTGCGGAGCAACATCTCCCATATGCTCCATCACTTGATTAACAATTTTGGCAATTTGTTCTGCGGAAAAATCCATCGTATTACCTCCCTAACTTTAATCTAATTGTTATTCACATGTTTGCTAACTCGGACTATTTGTGCATCACCTCTTCTCAAGTTTTTTAAAAATTAACCATGAAATATATTAAGCTTATCTTCAGCTGAAGATGCGGCTGCAAGAGCAATACCCAAAGGAGTCACAAACAAAGGGATCTGTGGCATGTGTGTAGCTAAGCCCAACTGATTCTGCAATAGAGTTTGAAAGCCCGTAAAGCTGCAGCTTCCACCCACCAGATAAAGGTCTTTCACCTGATAGCCATCAATATATCGAGAAACAATGGAGGCTACTTTTTCCATTACTGGCCGCACCACAGGCAACAAAATGCGTTGCTTCTCAAGATCACGTTTCATCGCCTCGGCTTCTTCAATTGGAATCCCCAATCCTCCTGATATGACCAAATCGAACTGAAAACCGCCAGTTGGTTCATCGGCCGTTGCTATCACTTTTCCCTCTCTGAGTATAGAAACACCCGTCGTCCCACCACCAACATCAATTACCGCTCCGTCACTTATCCCCAGAGCTCGAGAAGCCGCGGTAGGCTCATCCACCATGGTAATAACATTTAATCCTGCGGCCTCCAGGATGTTAGCCGTAATACGGATGTTTCCAGAATCGGTTTGAGGAGGAAAAGCTGAAGCTCCGTTCAATAATGGATGATCCAACTTTTGCCGCAAATTCTCTACCTGCTTTATGACGATACGTACGGCTCCCATATAATCCACAATCATTCCCTCCCGCGTGACACGAGCGCTTTCTATCTCACCTCCTAATGGATTGCCTGCTGCATCGACCACTACAGAAACAACATTTGCAGTACCGACATCTACACCTAAAAATACAGGGACAGAATGCGGTATCTTTTCAGGGCACAACATTTTTTTAGTAAGTAAATCTATTTGTCGATCAGTATTTGCGATATGATTCATTCTTCTTCACCTACAACAGTATTTTAGGACTGGCATTAGGTATAATGGACCAAGCTATTAATGCTCCGCTCTCGGCGATCGCATTTATGCCGGCACGCATCGCTTCTTCTACATTAGCAAGCTCACCATTGAAGAAAACAAAAGCTTTTCCACCCATACCACGCGCAAGTCTTATCTCTATCAAATCAACATGTGCTGATTTTACAATCTTATCGGCAGCTGTCACTGCTGAAATAGCATCCATAGTCTCAAGCACACCAATCGTATCCACTTTTCCTACATTACTGGTTGCGCTTAGTGCGGAAAAAACCTGCGGGTCCACATCTGTAATTACTGTGGATGATAATAAAAATCCCCCATCATTACTATGAACTAATTTCTCCGCTTCCTGAACCGAACTAATATCTCCGGCGATCATCGCGACATATTTCCCAGGACACAAAACAGCCGAGAAAATCAGGTCTACATTGCTGGACTTGAGCATTAAATCTGATGCAGCCAGCCCTTTGGCAACACTACGGTATTCGATAAGTCCGATGCAATCAATCTTCTTAATACTTTTCATGTGTTCACCTCATAATCTTAATGCCTTCTGCATCCACTGCAGTTACTCTTCCATCCATACTGCTAAATACATTACTTGAAACTCGGGCCCCTTCAGGGACAGCCGCTACAAGCTGACCAAGCTTAACTACATCTCCCACTTTTACGACAGGCTGAGCAGGTGCACCGATATGTTGTTTGAGTGGCAGATATATTTGTTCAGGGACAAATTCATGCTCGCATAGTCTTACCGGACTATTGAATTTATCGACATCCAATCTCCTACGAAGCCTAGAGGTCGGGATCCGGCGGTAAGGACGCCACATAGATGGTTTCGGCTTATTCCCTTTATTGGGATTTGGCATTTGTGCTTTCATCAATTGTTGTTTTAGCATACTATTGATTCTTCGCGGCGAGAGCCCCATCGGACAGCTATACATATCGCAAGCTCCGCATTCAGAGCAAGCTAAAGCTTGCATCATGCCTTCACCGTTAATTGACCAACTATAAGAAGCATCTAATATAGTTCGGTTTGGCTCACAGTGATATCCCAGCAAATTACGAGGGCAAAGATCACTGCAAAGCCGGCATTGACAGCATGCAGAACGTGCCTGCCGTAGCATCTTATCCATATCCTGACGAGCATTAACAATCACCGGATGATCAGCGGGGAATACCAGCAATGCCTTGGTAGTCTTTGTCACCGTCTCATCCGAATCCTCAACTAACTTGCCCATCATCGGACCACCGTCAATAATGTAAACATCTGCATCTAATGAAGCTCCGGACGCTTCCAAGACCTGGCGCTTAGTAATGCCCAGGGGAACATGATAAACACCCGGACGTTCAACCATACCGGCAACCGTCAACCATTTATGCGTATTGACTTTACCTTTATCTGCCTGGCTCAGGTTCCACAAAGTTTCAACATTCAGCACTACCACACCAACATCAAGCGGGATACCACCTTCCGGAATCGAGAGGCCGGTTACTTCATAAACCAGTACTACTTCGTCTCCCGCCGGATAGAAATCTCCCATTTGAAAAACTTCAATATTCTGGCAGGATTGGAATGCTCTTTGTAGTTCGGCTACAACCTCGGAATGTTTAGCCTTTACCGCAAATGAAACCAGCTCTGCGCCTAGTTCTTGACGCACCTGCTCAACCATTTGCGCAAGCTCGCCAGCATATTGAAGCATCAGATACTGGTCCACCGTGATCAAAGGCTCGCATTCAGCTCCGTTTATGATAATACGCTTGACTTGCGTGTCCAGCTTTACATGTGTTGGAAAGCCAGCGCCCCCTGCACCAACAATTCCTGCGTTTAAGGCCAACTCAACCATACGGTTGCTCATGTTTATATCCATCCTTGCTTTCGAAATTGTTTACTAAATAGTTAACTCAAACTGTTTATCTATTGGGCAACATCCATTGTTCAAATTATAAAAAAAAGGCTGTTCACTTCATATAACTTCAGCAGCATAAAACAGCACCTTGCTTGATGCTTTATTTGATCCGTTCCTAAATAGCAAAGACCAGCTGTGATTTAAACACATAAATTGACTAATTGCATTCTTATTTTGACAACTTAAAGTTGAATTTAGATATTTTTAGCTGGTAATCATAGACAGAGCAGAATAAAAGGCAATGACAATCTGTTTATTTTCAGATCGTCATTGCCTGGTTTATACAACTCAAATAATGCCTATGTATTAAGTGTGTTTGAAGAAATTCAGGAGTAATTAAACCGCACTGCCCTTCCTTAATATTAAAATAAACGATTTTCACTTCTGTCCTCTCAACTTTTATCAATAGGCACTAAAAAACCCCTCACAAGGAGGGGAAGAGAAAAGAAATCGTCTTGGAACTCGCAACTTTTTCCCCTTTCTCTTCTTGCTTTTTGGCATGTTCTAGTGGTTATAGAATTTCTGAATCTCTTGACTCCTTGAGCGAGCAGTTCCGGTAGCAGCAACACCCAAAGCGGCAATTGCTGTACCTTGCAAAAGTCTTCTCCGGGAGACACCTTTTTGATCTGCCATGTTCTTATGACTCTTTTAATAATTGTAAAGGAAAGGTAACTATGAATCCTCATTCTGTTTTCAGATGTAAAGTAATCCCATCAAAGAGTCACCTGCAGTCTTCTTCCGTATAATCCCTAATCCAATTTTGATGTCGACAGGCTCACAATAATGTCCGAAATGTTGATCTGTATTACGGAATCCACCTCACACATCCATCTATTTCGAAATTACAAATCGTCCTGACTTGGTCCTGCCATTAACGGCAATAGTTCAAATTTGCATCAACTCAATCCAGACGTCTTTATTACCTATCGAATTCGATAGGTAATAATTTTGAAATTCCGGCAAATTCTGAAGTTTGTTTCCATACCTGTTCTGGCAAATCAAGCTATCAGCTACAGCCTGAAGCAGCGAAAATATCTGAAGAACTATCTTCTCGACGGACGGCTGGAAATCAGCAACAACCGGGCGGAGCGCTCCATTAAGCCATTTGTAATAGGATGAAATTGCCATTTACAGAATCGTGATAAACCGGCATATGAAAAGCTCTATTATTACCACATTGAAAATCATTAACTTTACTGAAATCTGATGAGTGTTGCAAATTTATATCTAATTTTTATGCGCGCACAAAATCGATTGACAAATTGCGCCCGACAGCATTATAGTTATTTCAGGGCACGCCCAAATTAGCACATACAACCGTGTAACGAAAACCTGTATGAACTACAACCCGGTTTTCCTGTCACAAATTCAAGTCATAATAATCAAAGGAGTGAAACCTATATGGCTATACGAGAGAACCTTGTCAACCTTGCTATGAAGATGGATGGCACAGGCAGACCCATTCCAGAAGAGGACTCATTGTACATTGCTCTTGACTGCCTGATGAGTGATGAACAGATTGAACTCATCAACTTCATGGAGCGTCGCATTCCTATTACCGCTGAGGAGTTATCCGAAAAAAGCGGCAAGAATCTTGAAGAAACCGAACGCCTGCTGGAAGAGGTTCGCATGATCGGTTTGGTCCAAGACATGTATTCGCGCGGCCGCAAAGAATGGGTGCTGTTGGTCGTTATTCCGGGAATAGCCGAAAATCTTGTGCTGAACAAGAAACAGTTCGCTGAACACAAAATAGAAATTTCCAAGATGTTTCATGATGTGAGTATGATGCCGCCTTTTCTGGTGCCGATGATCCCAATCGGAGGCGCTGGTCTGGCAATGCATGTCATACCAATTGAAGAAGCAATTCCGGCCGGTACGAAGACGGTTTCTCATGAGCAGATCTCTCACTGGCTGAAAAAATACGATTTCATATCCGTTCAGGATTGCCAGTGCCGTACCGTAATGGCTGCTTTAGACGAATGGTGCGGTCATACGATCAAGGATCGCTGCTTCTACGTTGGAGACGCTGGTCGCTATATTGTATCAACCGGTCGTGGTAGAAGAGTTAATTACGATGAAGCAATGCAGATTATGAAGGAAGCGGAAGAAGAGGGCCTGATGCATCAGTGCTCCAACATTGACGGCCCGGATGAAATCTTCACGATTTGCAACTGTTGCCGATGCGGCTGCCAGTCTTTGAAGAACTCTTTCTTCTATAATATGCCCAATGCAAACCGATCGAACTTCATTGCCAAAGTCGACCCGGAGAAATGCGCAGCGTGCGGAGAGTGCGTCGAATACTGCCCGGCCAACGCGGTAAAGCTTGGTCAGAGTCTATGTATGAAAACCCCGGCGCCGGAATTGGAAGAAAAGATTTTGAAGCCTGAAGAATGGGGCCCTGAACACTGGAATCCGGAATGGAGAAGCAAACGGGATTATGTTGCCGAAACAGGTACCGCTCCGTGTAAGGTTGAGTGTCCAGCGCATATCTCCGTTCAGGCATACATTCGTCTGGCAGCGCAAGGCAAGTTCACCGATGCGCTGGAGCTCATCAAAAAAGAAAACCCGTTCCCCGCTATCTGTGGCCGTATTTGTCCGCATGAATGCGAATCCGAATGCACCCGTGGATGCATAGACGAGGGTGTCGCAGTCGACGAGATCAAAAAATACATTGCCGATCAAGAATTAAAATCTGCTGTCCGCTTCATTCCGAAAAAACGTCATAATTACAACGATAAAAAGATTGCCATTGTCGGCGCCGGCCCGGCCGGACTTTCCTGTGCCTACTATTTGGCTCTTGACGGTTATACAATCACCGTATTTGAAAAGCATGATAAATTAGGGGGAATGCTGACTTTAGGAATTCCTGCATTCCGTTTAGAAAAGGATGTCATCAATGCCGAAATCGAAGTACTTCGAGAATTGGGCGTTAAGTTCAAAACAGGAGTAGAAGTAGGTAAAGATATTACGCTCGATGAACTGCGTGCCCAGGGATATGTTGGCTTCTATTTGGCGATCGGTGCTCAGTCCGGACGCAAGCTTGGCTTAGATGAAGAAGATGCGGAAGGCGTTATTTCAGGTATCGATTTCCTGCGCAACGTAAACCTTGGCAAAGAAGCAAAACTTTCCGGTAATGTCATTGTCATCGGCGGAGGAAACGTTGCTATAGATGTTGCGCGTACTGCTGTCCGCGCGAATGCCGAGGCCGTCACTCTGTACTGCCTTGAAAGCCCGGAAGAGATGCCTGCGCTTCCCGAGGAAATTGAAGAGGCAACTTCTGAGAATATCAGGATCAATAACAGCTGGGGCCCGAAGCATATCGTCGTCGAGAACGGCAAGGTAACTGGTGTGGAGTTTAAGAAATGCGTGTCAGTATTCGATAATGGAAATTTCTCGCCAAAATACGACGAGAGTGAAACGATAACAGTTCCGGCGGATTATGTTCTTCTCTCAGTCGGGCAGTCTATTGAATGGGGCAAACTGCTTGAAGGCAGTAAGGTAAAACTCGGTCACGGCAGCACAGCAGTTGCGAACACTTTCACCTATCAGACAGATGAGCCCGACGTCTTCGTCGGCGGCGACGTGTTTACGGGCACGAAATTTGCCATTGATGCAATCGCCGGAGGCAAACAGGCAGCGGCTTACCTTAGTCACTATGTCCAACCCGGACAGAATCTGACAATCGGCCTCAGCCAGCGTGAATTTACGGCTCTTGATAAAGAAAATGTTGTTATCGGCGGCTATGATGATACTCCGCGTCAGAAGATCGGTCACACAAAGGGCATGGTGAAAACTTTCCGGGATAATCGAGAAACCTTCACGGAAGAACAGTTAAAGAAAGAAACCGACCGATGTCTCAAATGTGGTGTCAGCATCGTTAATGAAAACAAATGCATCGGATGCGCCCTCTGCACGACTAAGTGCAAATTCGACGCGATCTCGATCGAAAAACGGTTTGACGGCCAGTTCATTTCTCTTGAAGAGGCAATGGCCAATATTGAGCCTTATGTGCTGAAAGTCAAAGGAAACGAAGTGTATCGAGAACCTGCAAACAAATAAGGATTCTTTAGCGGGGAAGTAAAAGGAGTGTTTTTGCTTCCCTTATCTTTTAGCACAAGGTGGAAAGACGTTATGCATGAGCTTGGTATTATCGCGCAAGTTGTGAAAGTTGCCCAAAGAACGGCGAAGGCCAATCATTTGACAAAAGTCAATAAAATCGTTGTGCAGGTCGGCGAGCTAAGCGGAGCAATTCCCGAATATGTAAAAAAGGCATTCCCCGCGGTGGTTTACAATACGACTATGAAAGACTGCCAGCTGGAAATTGAGGAAATTCCAGGGATTGCCAGTTGTCAAAACTGCGGACAGCAGTACAGAGTTGTGGAATTTGAAGGAAAATGCCCGCAGTGTCAAAGCGAAAAATACAATATAATTTCCGGTACGCAGCTTGTGATTAAGGAAATCGTTGCAAGCTGACAGGAATCAGAATGTAATCGAATC
>DATMYU010000026.1:0-2522 GCA_035560775.1 Desulfosporosinus sp. | reverse complement strand
CCTTTAACCATTTTCTCCTTTCCTTATAATCAGGGATCTGACTGCCAACGAGCTGCCAAAATTCCTTGGAGTGATTCATTTGTCTCAAATGGCATAGTTCATGGACCACTACGTAGTCAACAATGTGCATTGGGGCCATTACCAGTTTCCAATTGAAATTAAGATTTCCTTTGTTAGAGCAGCTTCCCCACCTGGTTTTCTGGTTTTTAAACCTAACCGTGTTTACCTTAACGCATATTTTGTCTATAAATAGCGCCAACCGCTCGTGAATTAATTCCTTAGCTTTACCTATATACCACTGCTCCAGTGTTCTCCGAATTACCTCTCGTCTCTTTTCCTGACGAATATCTTTGTTAATATGAACCAGAAATTGATCATCAATAAGTTTAACGCTACCGTGCCGCCCCTCATGTTCTAAGACCCTGAGTAGGTAGTTTTTACCCTTATATAAGAGCTTTTCACCACTAATAAACTCATGTTCCGCCCTTATTTGCGGGTGTCGTTGGCGATAACTCTTAAACGTATTAAATATCCATTCTTTCTTGTTCTCTACAAGTGGGATAATTTCATCCTCTTCCATAGAAACAGGTACCACTACTTGTACTCCATCTGCACCAATCGATATCCTTACATGTTTTGCCCTTAGGCTTCTTCTAATTGAATATGAAATTACTATAGAGCCGAGTTTGAGGTTTATCATGTTATCATTCCTTATACTCCTAGCCATTTACACGATTTCCTTTGTTTCTATGCCTCAAAATGGACAGAAATTATTTCCCTGGTTCTGTTGTCAACATTAAACATTTGCACCACTAATTCCAGTCAGCATCGCTTTTTCCATGTCGACTGGAAAGGGGGCGTTCACTGTAACCATTTGGTCCCTTCTGGGATGCCTAAAGCTTAGCGTTGAAGCATGTAGAGCCTGTCTTCCAATAATAGAAGAGCGTCTTCCATACATACCATCCCCTATAATCGGATGTCCGATATGCACCAGATGAACTCGTATCTGATGGGTTCTTCCAGTTGCCAGTGAGATTTCCAACAGTGATGCGTCAGAAAAAGTACGAACAGTACGATAATACGTTATGGCTTGATCACCCTCAGGCCGAACCATACGTCGATTGGGTTTACCAGGGCATTGCCCGATAGGGGCATCAATTACGCCCTCTTGCTCGAGTACACCCTGTACGAGTGCTAGATAAGTTCGTTTAAATGTACCACTCTGCAGTTGTTGCTCCAACTCTGTCTGAGTACGAGCATCTTTGGCAAAAGCCACGCAACCAGAAGTATCCCGATCCAAACGATGTATTGCCCGAATCGTACACAAGATCCCCTTAGTCTGAAAATAATGAGCCAAATAATTTGCCAGCGTTCCTCCATCGGTATGTCCAGCAGGGTGAACAAGCTGCCCTGCCACTTTATCTAGGACAATAATCTGAGCGTCCTCAAAAAGAACACTAATCTCTCCCTCTTCTGGTTGAACCCCATAAGTTTGATCCCTAAGAACAAGAATTTGAAGAATATCTCCCGCTTTCACCTTTTTTTGCAGGAAAACAGATCGACCTTTTAACAAAATCCCTTTAGCCCGCGATATTTTTTGAAGGCGTCGCCCCGGGCACTTCACTATTTGCTTAAGATAGGCCTCAACTGTCAAACCTTCGTGTTCAGTCGACACAGTATATCTGTCGTATGTCTTCACCATTTTTGTTCCCTTCTTTTTGGGTCTAAGCAACTTAAATGCTGCCCCAACTAATTGATTAATCCATGATATCATGAAACTTTCTCCCATGCATAATGAATGCCTTAGAGGTGTCAGCCTTGCTTTAACGTAAGAAAAAAACAGGTAAATGACCTAACAATAGTTACTCGTTTAAGAGCTGTCTTGATTTTGAACTAAAATAAATGATAAAATAGCTAATTATTGAGTAAAATAACAGTAAGGAGTCCTACTTAATGCTAAAAGGTCAAAAAACCTCAATACGTCCCGTTGAAGACGATGACATTGATGCAATGTATCAGTGGTATAATGATCAAGAGGTTAATTTGTGGTCCAGCGGAGCTTGGCCCTTAAATACACTACAGAGCAAAGATCAACTGGCTGTGAAATTTCTTGACGAATCGCCAAATACATACCGCTATGCTATTTTGGATGAAAACGATCTGCTCATTGGAACCGTTGGTTTTAAGGAAATTAATATCCCCAGTCGTTCGACCACCCTCTTTGTGGTTATTGGCAATAAATCGTATTGGGGTAAAGGTTACGGCACAGATGCTTTAATCATATTTGCTCGTTTTCTGTTTACTCAGTGGAATTTTCATAGGATTTCGCTGGATACCTGGGATGGAAATATCCGGGCGATTAAGGCATATGAAAAAGTAGGTTTTAAGATTGAAGGTCGTCAACGTGAAGCTCGTTTCGTCTCCGGAAACTACCATGATGCTATTCTCATGGGTTTATTGCGCGAAGAGTTCCTCTCCTTGCATGGTAAATTATAGGCTTGCCAAAATCTGCAGCTTGGAGT
>DATMYU010000025.1:0-2158 GCA_035560775.1 Desulfosporosinus sp. | reverse complement strand
AATAATTAAGAGGCCTTTATATGAGATTTGGAAGGCTGATCTTGGAGGGCGAAGCTAATGGAAAAAGAAGTATATCGTGGGCTTCAAAAAGTATATGAGCAAAGCATAGAGGCTGTCCTGATTACTGTAACGAGTGCATTGGGGTCAGTTCCCCGTAAACCTGGAGCTAAGATGTTAGTCTTTCCCGACGGGACGACTGTTGGAACCATCGGTGGCGGATGTGGCGAGGCGGAGGCCAGGCGTGAGGCTTTCAATGTATTATTATCTCACGCCCCTAAGATACATTATTTGAATATGACCGCGGATGTTGCTCAGGAAGAAGGCATGGTTTGCGGGGGCATTATGGGATTATTCATTGATTACCTTGGGTCTCAAAGCCCAGTGGAACAAGGAACTCTCGTAAAGGACTATCTGTCTGCTTTAGAGCAGAACAAGAACCCTATACTAGTAACTGTGATCGAAGCAACAGAGGAACGATTAATAGGAAAAAAGTTATTCATTAAGGATAACGAAGACGTCGTAGGTGATCTTGGTTTAGAAGTACTGAACAGTGTTGCCCTAGAAAGTGCCAAAACAGGGGGAATAAGATGCCAGCCGTTATTAATAAGCTTGGATACTGAGTTTAAGCTGTGTGTTTCCTCATTGACAAAAGTAGCATATCGGTTATTGTTAGAGCCTCCAACGACTGTCGTGAAATTGCTGATTTTAGGTGCCGGACATATTGCACGACCCCTAGCAACCATGGCTAAAATCGTTGGCTATGAGGTTACGGTAGTTGATGATCGCCCATCCTTTGCGAATACTGCCCGCTTTAGCACCGCTGATGCGATTATATGCAATGATTTTGAACGTGCTATTGATGCGATAAATATCAGTCCGCAAACATTTGTCGTGATTATTACTAGAGGGCATCGTTATGACAAAGCATGTCTGAAAAAAGTGATTAATCTACCAGCTTCATATATTGGTATGATTGGTAGTCGCAAAAGGATTAAAGCCTTGATCGCTGAACTGGAGGAAGAAGGAGTTCCGAGCGAGCAGTTGAAAAAAATGTATTCTCCGATCGGTCTTAAAATCGGGGCAGAAACTCCTGAAGAAATAGCCGTAAGCATTCTCAGTGAATTGATTAAAGTTCAAAGGGAGCTAGATCATAACGGTAAAAAGAAATGATCCTACAGAACAATGGATAAAAAGCTTATTTATTTAGCCAGACACGGCGATATCGGTCTAGGAAGAGACAAACGCTATATCGGGCGGTCTGACATGCCGCTAAGTGATCTTGGGAAAAAACAGGCAATCTTGTTGAAAGAGAAATTTTACAGGGTAGCTTTAGACAATATATATTGCAGTGATTTAGAGAGATCGCAACAAACAGCTGACATAATTGCCTCAGTCCACAATATCATTCCCTTAGCTCGCGAAGAGTTGCGGGAATTGACTATGGGTGCGTGGGAAGGAAAGCTGTTTTCTGAAATCAGAGCTAAGTATCCTCAGGAATTTCAAGAACGTGGCCAAAATATTGCCCATTATAGATCACCAGGGGGCGAAAGCTTTTCTGATTGCTCTAAAAGAGTGATTCCTATATTTGAAAGCCTTGCCCAATCCGATGAAACCACCATTTTAATTATTGGACATGCTAGTGTAAACCGAATAATTCTTTGTCGTGTCTTGGGAATACCCTTAGACAACGTCTTTCGTCTTGAACAAAGTTACGGCTGTTTAAACTTAATCTGTAAGAAAGGTTCCGAGTACCGATTAAAATTTCTAAACCATACCTTGCTCGACAGTGCAGAGGCGGTTAAATCTATAATAGACCCAACCACTGCTGATTAGTAAGATCTTGTCTAAAGCTAGGCCAGCAGACTACTTTTAGGTAATTGATAGCAAATTTTTGGGAACTGCGCTCAATGAGATTAGGGAAAAACCAGTGTGTCACGATAAGTGCTCCAATATGGAACATAGTGTTCCGAACACAGTGTTCCATATTGGAGCACTTATCGAAATAAGGTGTGTTATATTAGGACATTTCCAACAAGTTTCAGCAAAAGGGGGAGTGTCAAAAGGAATGGCCTCTTTAAATTAGTGCTAGAAGAAGTTTCTTACTGCTATCAGTGGGAAACTTCTTCTGGCACTAATTTACTATTATAACGTCCAATTT
>DATMYU010000024.1:0-2415 GCA_035560775.1 Desulfosporosinus sp. | reverse complement strand
GACTTCCACGTGTATATTTAGAGTCTAGTGGCGGTTAGACCTTGGATCAATTCAACTAAGCGATCTGGCAATTAACAACTGGATAGATAGAGTTTGCTTTAATAAACTCTATTTTACCCGTTAATAATGGTTCCTCCATTAATGTGTAGCATATGTCCAGACATATAGGAGGAATCCTCAGAAGCCAAAAAGACATAGGCTGGCGCTAGCTCTTTGGGTTGACCTGCTCGTTTCATAGGGGTTGTACTACCAAAGGTGGCGACATAATCCGTTTGAAAAGAAGCAGGGATTAATGGCGTCCAGATCGGACCTGGAGCGACTCCATTAACACGAATCCCTAATTTACAAAGCGATTCAGACAATGAACGGGTAAAGGAAACGACAGCCCCTTTCGTCGCCGAATAATCGATTAATTGATCGTGCCCTTCATACGCCGTGATCGATGAAGTATTGATAATAACACTCCCCGATTTAAGATGAGGTAAGGCAGCTTTAGTCAAAAAAAAGTAACTAAAAATATTGGTGCGAAAGGTTCTTTCGAGCTGTTGAGTCGTAACATCGAGCAAACTATTCTGGGGGTGTTGCTCTCCAGCATTATTGACCAAAATATCGATTTTCCCAAAGGTCTGAAGCGTCTGCTTGATCACTCCCTGACAGAAGATTTCATCTCCAATGTCCCCTGCCACAACCAAACAACGCTTCCCTAATTGCTCCACACGTGCTTTTGTTTCCATGGCATCATCGTGTTCATTTAAATGGACAATCACGACATCAGCGCCTTCTTTGGCATAAGCAATCGCTACAGCACGACCGATTCCGCTGTCTCCTCCGGTGATAATTGCGACTTTACCATTCAACTTTGCACTTCCTGTATAGGCTACATCTTCAGCAATAGGTTTGGGATTCATCAAGTTTTCAAAGCCCGGTTGCCGATCTTGGTGTTGGGCAGGAAACGTGGGAGAACTCTTTGCCTGGGTCATTGCGCATACCCCTTTCCATCGATAGTTTGACTAAAATCTAGTCTAACTGAATACTGTACCTCCTTAAAATGACCTTTTTCCCCAATTTGTACTCATAATTTTTTCTTAAGCCTGATTGCCAACTCAACATGGGCTTTCTATTTTGATACGAAGGTGATATCATATTAGTATCAAAAAAATTGGATGTAGCCACAATAACTGTAACCAATCTGAGAACCAAATTTTGAAGGAGGAAGATTTAGAATGATTGAAAAAAAAGCGTGGGCCATTAACGGTTATCTTGCTCTTATCCTTATGCTCGCCCTCTTAATCGGCGGAATCGCCTTGCTCATCCACGAAAACATGGTGGGAATTCCTCTTGTTATTGTAGCTATTATTTTAGCGAGCGGGATTTTAGTGGTTCAACCGAACAAGTCGTATGCACTGGTCTTTTTCGGGAGTTATCTCGGTACGATTCGCGAACCTGGGCTATGGGTGAGTGTCCCTTTTGCAGTACGCAAAGGGATTTCATTGCGAGTTCGAAATTTCAACAGCAAAACTCTTAAAGTCAATGACATTGAAGGTAATCCAGTTGAGATTGCTGCCGTTGTCGTCTTTCACGTCGTCGATACTGCTAAGGCAATCTTTGATGTCGAGAAATATGAAGAATTCGTAGAAATCCAAAGTGAAACAGCTTTGCGACACGTGGCAACCCGTTACGCCTATGACAACTTTAAGGGCGAGGGTTTTTCCCTCCGCGGTAATCCTGAAGAGGTATCATCCGAACTAATGAAGGAACTTCAACAACGCCTTCAGCTCGCTGGTGTGGAAGTGACCGAAGCTCGTCTTACTCACCTAGCCTATGCAACTGAAATTGCAGGCGCAATGCTTCAGCGTCAACAAGCTTCTGCTATTCTATCTGCCCGTCAAATTATTGTCGAGGGAGCTGTGGGCATGGTTCAATTGGCTATTGAACGAATCGAGAAAGACGGTGTCATCAAACTTGACGAAGAGCGCAAAGCCGCTATGGTTAATAATCTCTTGGTGGCTATTGTTTCCGAACGTGCTGTCCAACCTGTGATTAATACTGGAACGATTTATTAATTAATCACCCATTTAACTTGACTAAAACTGCAGCTAAATAATTGGATGTGGATGAATGTGGCAATTAAAAAACAGTTTCCCCTCCGGCTTGATCCCAAACTTTACGCGACTCTTGAGCGTTGGGCTGCCGATGAGTTTCGAAGTGCCAATGCACATATCGAGTTTTTACTACGGGACGCAGTCCGACATGCTGGACGTTTGAATGTGCAAGTCAGTCCTGAGAATTCCGAAGACGCCAAAGAATAAGCAATGTTCCAATGATTGACCGCTTCCTGAGCATTGGATTGATAATGAATCACAAGCTGTAATGAAAGTTATTATGAATTTGACTAAAAAATCCACTATACACAAT
>DATMYU010000023.1:0-4941 GCA_035560775.1 Desulfosporosinus sp. | reverse complement strand
TTGTACTATTGTAGGTAATGATTGTCAAATAATCAGACAGGAATATTTCTATTTTGTCGACGATCAAGATAGCCCTGAAGTATAAAAACAGCCGCCATCTTATCAATCACCAGTTTCCGCTTAGCCCGCGACACATCCGCTTCCAGGAGAGTCCGTTGTGCCGCCACTGTACTTAATCGCTCATCCCACAACTCCACCGGAAGCCCAAACTCTGAGCGTAACGCCTCGGCAAACTCGTCTGTCAATGCACAACGGGGCCCCAGTGTTCCATTCATATTCTTCGGATAACCTATCACAATCTCCATTACCTCATTCTCATGAATGAGTTCACGCAACTCATCCATCTCCTTCTTGGAACGCCTAATCGTCTTAACCCCCTGAGCCGTCCAAAAAAAGGCATCACTCATCGCTACGCCAATCGTCTTCGAACCAAAATCTAATCCCATAATCCGCACGATATTCCCTCCTAACTAACCTAACCATATTCTATTCTATACAAACAATTACCATTATAATAAGCCGTGCTACAACGGAGCCCACCAACTCCCCCCAAAATGCACACCCCCGTCGTGCTTGAACCCCAGTTCTTCCTAACTTAAACAATCTTTAGGCAAAAATGCGGACAGACCCTCCCGCAATACCCACAAAGCACACACTTCTCATTATCCACCACTGCTACCCTTTCTTCAAGGTGCAAAGCATTCTGCGGACAGGCTTCCAAACAAAGCCCACATCCCTGACACCAATCAGCAATATAGAGTTTCCGTTCTCTGTGCTTAACTTTTTCCCGCAACTCGCTCGGAATCTCTTGGCCAGCCAACAGGAGCAGGTTATAATCCACCTCTTCCCGACTAGACATTCCCAAGGCCATCGCCTGCACACCTTGAATACTTCGGACAAAGGCCACGGCTTTTTCTGGGTCATGGGTTAAATGCCCGCCCCCAAAAATCTTCATAGCGTAGATTCCTATGCCCAATTCTGCTGCAAACGCAATGGATTCGAGCATATCAGTTAAATTTCCATCGATAATCCCTAGCCCCTCATAATTCAAGATAGGATGAATCACATCAAGACCTGGTTGAAGCGCTCCGGCCCGTACTCCAGCAGCAGCATGCGTCGATATGCCAATCCAGCGAACCATGCCTTTTTCCTTGGCCCGAAGCAACTCTTCCCATGCTTCCGAATGCCCTTTGAGGGTTAAGGCGCTTTCCTGTTCATGAAGCATAAAAAAATCAAGGGTTTCTCGATTGAGTGCGGTTCTCGCCTTTTCCAGGCTCTGGCGCATTTCTAGGGCTGAGACTGAGTAAGATTTGCTAATAATGCGAACGTCCGAATGACCCTTAGTCGCGGCAGCAATTTGCGCATAATTAGCATAGATTTCCGCTGTGTCAATCCAGTTAACCCCTTGCTCAAGGGCATACTTCAGAACCGCGATCCCTTCCCCTTCAGTAACGCGTCCTTGTAGCGGGGATATGGCCAAGCTTCCAAAACACACCTCTGAAACTTCAGGACCCCATAAGCCGAGTTTAACCTGACGCATATTTATTCTCCTTATCAATGTACATTACACTATAACGATACTAACCGCCACTAAACTTCTGAAGAAGTAAGTTTCCTATATCCAAAAGGTGAAACCCTCACCACATTCAGTGAGGGTTTCAATATAACAATTATTTAGCATTCAAATAAGTTCTTACCAACTCTTCGATCAGCTCAAAGCGTTCAAGTTTACGGATCATTGCTCGCGCCTGATTGTGGCTGGTGATATACACGGGGTCACCGGACATAAGATAGCCAACCATCTGGTTAATAGGGTCATATCCTTTTTCCTGTAAAGCGGCATAAACTTTTAATAAAACATCATGAGCAGAAACATCTTCTTCTGTCACAGCCTTAAACATCATAGTTTCTTCCATTTTTCGATCCATTTTCCTGTCCCCCTTATCGCCATTCTCAGCTTGATTTACTACCTATAGATATTCTTGGCAGCCCCAAGATTCTCCTCTATTTTTTAAAGAAAACTTGGCTGGCGCCAAGCCGCAGGCGCAGGCGACCGCCTAGTTGCACTTATACCACCCGAATTATGTTACCCAAAACTTATACTTTCTGTATAGGTATAAAGAAAACTTGGCTGGCGCCCGAAGACACTGTCTTCGCACGTGTTATCCTTCTTGTTAGCCTCAGGCGCTGGCCATGGACGGCAAGAGTGTCCGAATTACACTTTCTGTATAGGTGTGAGAAATCTCCGGAGAAGTGTGGGAACACGATCAATGGCTTCTCCCAGCTTACTAGGATCTTTGCCACCCGCTTGTGCCATATCCGGCCGACCGCCACCACTGCCACCCGTTATTTTAGCCACTTCCTTTATAATCTGCCCGGCATGAAGCCCACTTAAACCTGTTGGACTGACAATCGTTACAAAGTTAACCTTGCCTTCGCTCACTGCACCCAAGACAATGACCCCAGATTTCAGTTTAGCTCGTAAAAGATCTGCCATTTGACGGAGACCCTCCATATCGGACACGTGCACCTGTGCAGCGATTACCTGAATTCCCTCGATTTCCACAACTCTCTTCAGTAACCCTTCCACATCGTTCTTGGCAAGTTTGGCCTGAAGTTGTCCGACTTCCCTTTCAAGGTCTTTCACTTGAGCCATCAACCCGTTCACACGCTTTCCTACTTCCCCAGGCTGAGCCTTGAGGATCTGGGCGACTTCCATCACCTGCTCGTCCAGGCCGCGCAGATAGGCCAATGTTGCTAAGCCAGCGACCGCTTCTATACGACGCAGGCCTGCACCAATACCGCCCTCACTGAGGATTTTAACCAACCCGATCTCCCCAGTGCCTTTGACATGGGTTCCGCCACACAATTCTTGACTGACCAAACCCATCCGAACGACCCGGACTGTCTCTCCGTATTTTTCACCAAACAGGGCCGTTGCCCCGCTGAATTTAGCCTCTTTTAAGGACATCTCCGTTGCTTCCACCGGTAAGTTTTTCAACACCGCTTCGTTGATAAGAGCCTCTACCGCCCTTAGGCCCTCAGGTGTCAGCGGAGAAAAATGGGTAAAATCAAAACGCAAGCGTTCTGGTGTAACCAAGGACCCAGCTTGCTGGACATGTTCCCCTAAAACAGTACGAAGGGCAGCCTGAAGGAGATGAGTTGCACTGTGATGGCGAGTTGTGGCCTGACGGTCAAGGTTATCAATTTCTGCAGTCACAGTTTCTCCTGCATGTAATACCCCAGTGGTAACTTGGACACGGTGATACATAGTACCAGTCACGCCTTTTTTTACGTCCAGCACTCGAGCCTCAGCCCGGGGCGTTTTGAGTACTCCTATATCAGAGACCTGACCGCCGCTTTCCGCATAAAATGGGGTCTCAGAAAGGAATACCATGACCTCTTCCCCTTCTCCTGCATCCAGCCTCTCCTCGCCATCGACAAACAGGCCTTCAATCTGCGTCACAGACGAAACATGTTCATATCCAACAAAGGGCGTTACCCCTAAACGTTTTGCTTTTTCCATGAGTTCTGGGCTTTCAAGCACAGCGCGCATTTGCTGAGATTGTTCTTTGGCCAGAAGGCGATGCTCCACGGCCGCCGTTTTATAGGACAGTAGATCCACAGATAGTCCTTGTTCTTCAAGCATTTCTTCCGTAAGCTCCACTGGGAAGCCATAAGTTTCATAAAGATAAAAGGCATCCGGTCCGGTTAGAACCGTCTCACCTTGTTTTATAAGTTCCTTGACCTTTTCCTGCAACATCTGTGTACCCTGCTCTAGCGTTGCTTGGAAGTTTTTTTCCTCCAAATTTAAATGGTTCAAGATAAAATTTTCGTTTTCTTTGAGTTCTGGATAGGCATGAGCATAGTCCCTTTGTATAATCAAAAAGACGGATTCTAGGAATGGTTTATCAATCCCTAAGAGTTTGGCATACCGAACGGCGCGGCGTAAAATCCGGCGGAGGACATACCCTCTCCCTTCATTATTCGGCCGAATTCCGTCTGCCAGCATAAACGATACCGCTCGCACGTGGTCTGCTACCACTTTCAAGGCCAAGTCATTTTTAGGGCTATCTTTATACCTAATTCCTCCCAGAGCTGCCACATGGTCAATAATGGGACGGAACAAATCCGTATCGAAATTCGTCTCTACCCCTTGCATGACAGACGCTATCCGCTCTAATCCCATACCCGTATCAATGTTTTGTTTCGGTAGAGGGGTCAAGACACCCGCTTCATCGCGATTATACTGCATAAAAACCAAATTCCAAATCTCTAAGAAGCGATCACATTCGCAACTTCCCGCGCTACAGTCTGGTTTACCACACCCTCTGTCTTCTCCAAGATCAACATAAATCTCCGAACAAGGGCCGCACGGACCGGTTGGACCAGCTGCCCAAAAGTTTTCTGGATCTCCGATGATTCGCTCGGGCTTAACACCGGCTTTCTCCATCCAAATCCTTTTTGCATCCTCATCTTCAGGATAAATCGTCACCCAAAGTTTTTCCACAGGAATTTTTAATACTTCGGTAATGAACTCCCAAGCCCAGGGAATCGCTTCCTCTTTAAAATAATCTCCAAACGAAAAGTTCCCCAGCATTTCGAAATAGGTATGATGGCGGGCTGTTTTCCCTACTTCTTCAATGTCAGGAGTACGAACACATTTTTGGGCAGTTGTCGCTCTCGGAAAGGGCGGTTCAACCTGTCGTTGAAAATAAGGTTTAAAAGGAACCATGCCTGCAACCGTCAATAAGAGGGTCGGGTCATCCTTCGGAATGAGCGAAGCACTAGGTACTAGCCTATGCCCCCTAGCCTCGAAATACTTAAGAAACATATCCCTCAATTCATTACCTGTATACATGTATTGAACACTCCTTTGAAATTTATATTAAGTGATAGTTTCCAATAAAGAAAACTTGGCTGGCGCCAAGCCGCAGGCGC
>DATMYU010000022.1:0-4651 GCA_035560775.1 Desulfosporosinus sp. | reverse complement strand
CTCTTTATACTCCTTTTCTGATATTTGTCTAAAACTCTCTACAAATTTTAGGTAGTCAAATTTTTGTGCCATTCGCACCGCCTCCTATTGATTTGGTTTCATGGTATTAGTCAGTTTTGCCTACGGCTTCCTTGACAGACTGGTCACAATGTTTTACTGTATCGAAGCTACACTCAACCCCTGTATATCTCTTTAGAAATCACAATCGAATTCACACATAGATTCTTGAGGTAACAATAATATTGCAAACCCGAGAATTATAACGTTATTTAAGGTATTTATTAGCTAAAAGTGCATGAAAAAGCCATAATCTCGTTGCGATATGCTGTGAGATTATGGCTATGATTTTAAGCCCTGATGTATAAGGCTTAGAAAGCTATGTCTATACTATTGCCCCTTGTTGCTTATAGCAGCTTGCCCAGCAGCCAACCGTGCAATAGGAACGCGGAACGGAGAACAAGAGACATAATCCAGGCCGACTAGGTGGCAAAATTCCACAGAGTTAGGTTCTCCGCCGTGTTCGCCACAAATCCCTAAGCCGAGATCCGGGTTTGTGCTCCGACCAAGTTTTGCGGCCATATCGACGAGCTTGCCAACCCCAGCGCGATCGAGCACTACAAACGGGTCAGTGGTGATGACCTTTTTCTCCAGATAAATCGGGAGGAACTTGCCTTGAGCGTCATCGCGGGACAAACCCATCGTCATCTGGGTAAGGTCATTCGTTCCGAAGGAGAAGAAGTCTGCTACTTTTCCGATTTCATCGGCCACAAGTGCCGCACGTGGTACCTCTATCATGGTTCCTACTTTATAGTGAATTTGGACGCTTTGTTCGCGCATAACGTCTTCCGCGGTGTCATCCACAAGCTTGCGCATCATAACAAATTCCTCTTTCCCGAAGATGAGCGGGATCATGACTTCCGGATGGATGTCAAACCCTTCTTTTACCAAGCGTGCACTAGCTTGGAAAATCGCTCGGGCTTGCATAATCGTGATTTCAGGGAAGGACACGCCGAGACGGCAACCGCGATGACCGAGCATCGGATTGAGCTCAGATAAGGCGCGAACTTTGCGTAACAAATTCTCTTTTTCATGTAAAACTGCAGGATCATTTTTGTTAATTTTCAGCTTCGTGATCTCCACAACCAGCTCCTCCGAATGAGGAAGGAACTCGTGAAGCGGGGGATCCAGTAGGCGAATGACCACAGGGAGTCCTTGCATCGCCTTCAAAATACCATAAAAGTCTTCTTCTTGCATTGGTAAGAGCTTTTTCAAAGAGACTTCGCGCTCTTCAAGAGTTTGCGCGAGGATCATATCTTGAACAATCGGAATCCGTGCAGGATCCATAAACATGTGCTCCGTTCGAGTCAATCCAATCCCGACCGCTCCGAAACCTCTGGCATTGGTCGCTTCCGTTGGAGTATCGGCATTAGCCATGACACCGAGTCTAGCAAATTCGTCGGCCCAGCCCAAGACCTCTTTAAAGCCTTCACTCAGTTCGGGATCTACCATAGAGACTTCTCCCTTGATAACACGTCCCGTTGATCCGTCAATGGAGATCATTGTTCCCTGCGGATACTCCACCCCTTCAATAACGACTATCGCTTGAGCATAGTCGATCTTTAAAGCATCACACCCGCAGACAGCTGGTTTGCCCATATGACGGGAGACAACGGCTGCATGACTCGTCATACCGCCACGACTCGTCAAAATCCCCTGAGCTGCCAAAATACCGCGAATGTCATCTGGGGTGGTTTCCGTACGAACCAAAATCACTTTTTCCCCAGCATTCCCTAACCGTTCTGCTTCCTCCGCGGTGAAGATAATCTTACCGGATGCGGCACCAGGTGAAGCAGGGAGCCCCTTGGCCAAAACTTCGAGCTTAGCGGTCGAATCCATACGACGATGTAATAAGTGATCCAACTGCTCTGGTTCTATCCGCATGACCGCTTCTTCTTTAGTGATCATACCCTCACGGACAAGTTCCACGGCTACACGGATTGCAGCAGAGGCAGTTCGTTTACCATTTCGAGTTTGGAGCATATAGAGTTTACCACGCTCGATAGTGAATTCAATATCCTGCATATCGCGATAATGAGACTCCAACCGTTTACAAATCTCAGCAAACTGATTGTAAATCTCCACATTTTCCTGTGCCAAGGTGGCAATCGGATTTGGGGTCCGAATACCGGCCACCACGTCTTCCCCTTGAGCATTCATCAAGTATTCGCCATAGAGGGCTTTATCCCCAGTTGCAGGACTGCGAGTGAAGGCTACACCCGTTCCTGAATCAGAGCCCATATTTCCAAAGACCATGGACTGAACGTTCACGGCCGTTCCAATGTCATGAGGAATGTTATTGATTTGACGATAGAAATTCGCTCGGTCATTGTTCCAAGAACGGAAAACTGCCATGACAGCTTGTTGTAATTGATCTCTAGGATCCATGGGGAACGGTTTGCCAGTCTTGCGTTCGATCTTTTTCTTATACTCACTGACCATCCATTTAAGGCTCTCTGGAGAGAGATCTGAGTCACTGTGAACCCCTTGTTTTTCTTTGGCGGTCACTAATATCTGTTCAAAGACGTAATGTTCTACTTCTAAGACGACATCTCCAAACATTTGGATAAAGCGGCGGTAACAATCCCAAGCAAAACGCTCGTTTTGCGTGTTCGCTGCCAAGGCCTTCACGGTATCATCATTTAATCCCAAGTTAAGAACGGTGTCCATCATGCCAGGCATCGAAAACTTGGCCCCAGACCTTATGGAAACGAGCAGAGGGTTTAATTTATCTCCAAAGAGTTTACCCGTAGCAACCTCAATTTCGGCCAAGGCCGGCCAGACTTGATCCCACATCCCTGCTGGGACGTTTTCGCCTTGGGCGTAATACTCATTGCACGCTTCCGTCGTAATGGTAAATCCTGGCGGCACAGGTAAGCCAATATTGGTCATTTCACACAAATTAGCTCCTTTACCTCCCAACAGATCTTTCATGGAGGCCTTTCCTTCCTGGAATAAGTAAACATACTTCTTAGTCATTTCGCTCCCCCTTAAATAATAGTTCTAATACAATGCTCGCTGTCTCTTCAACCGCTTTTCCAGTGGCATCGATGACTGGACAACCAATACGTTTCATGATACTCCGCGCATACTCCAGCTCTTGCATAATGCGCTCTAGGTTAGCATAATCCGAAGTTTTGCCCAACCCTAATGTCTTTAAGCGTTCTGTCCGAATTTGGTTGAGCAATTCAGGGCGCAATATTAAACCAATTACTTTCCTTGGGGAAATAGAATAAAGTTCTTCAGGCGGATCGACTTCAGGAACTAATGGAATATTTGCGGCTTTGAGTCCTTTGTGAGCTAGGTACATACTGAGTGGAGTTTTCGACGTCCGAGAAACACCAATGAGAACTACATCAGCGTAAAGAACTCCGCGCGAGTCTTTACCGTCGTCATATTTGACAGCAAATTCAATAGCCTCGACTTTTCGGAAATATTGTTCATCCAAGCGATGGATAATATTCGGCGTATGTGTGGGTTCTAGTCCCGTTTGGCTGGTAAGGGCACCAATCAGCGGACCCAATATATCGACCGTTTGAAGCCCCTGCTCGATAGCCCTTTTCTCCAAACAATCTCGAAGCTCTTTAAGTACAAGGGTATACACCAAAATGGCTTGTTCGGCCAAGGCTTCTTCCATAATCTCTTCTAGATGCGCTTGATCTCGTACGTAGGGGACCCGACGAATCCGAGTCTTTACGCCAAGAAATTGTGCCGCCGCCGCCCGACTTACAAACTCAGCCGTCTCTCCAAGTGCATCTGAAATAACATAAATTACAGGCAATAGGGTCGTCACATCCACACCTCCGAATTCATTCGAAATCTTTCCTGACCTCTGGCTTCTGATCACTGACCTCCGGAATCATAGCCCCGTTTCCGCAATTTCTACAAAGAGCTTTGTCACGTTGGTCTTGGTAAACCGCCCCACAACCTCATAGCGTTCATCGCCGTTCTCATCCACATACACTTCCACTACCGGCAAGCTGTCGACCTGGTGCTGCACTAATTTTTTCGCAGCAGTCAAAACCGGTTCATCCGAGGTTGTCATATAAATGTTTGGCATACGCGTCATAATGACTCCGACCGGAACTTGCTGAAGGTCGCTTTTCCCTAAAGAGGCTTTCAGTACATCCTTGCGCGAAAGCATTCCTAAAAGGACGCGATCAGAATCTACAACAGACAAACTACCAACGTTTTGCGTAAACATGGTAACCGTTGCGTCGTAGATACTAGCAGTCTCCAGTACTGTGATCGGCATAGATTTAAATGCGCAGACCCTAAGCTGAAGCACGCGTTCCATGATTG
Source organism: Desulfosporosinus sp. (assembly GCA_035560775.1). Lineage (GTDB taxonomy): Bacteria > Bacillota > Desulfitobacteriia > Desulfitobacteriales > Desulfitobacteriaceae > Desulfosporosinus. The sequence continues at coordinate 292 of DATMYU010000022.1, read as the reverse complement.
GGGAAGGTCCGCGATTTTGACGGTAAGAATACCCGACCCGAGGCTTGGCCTCTAAAATCCCAGACATCGTCAAAATGGATAAATCCGGGCGGAGGGTAGCTCGCGTCAAATCTAGCTTTGCGGCAATCTGGTCACCGGTGATTGGACCTGAGGCCTTAACTATCTCCACAATTCGCTGTTGACGTTCCGTCCATTCCAATCCAATTCACCTCTTAATGTTTCTCATCGTCTTAATGTGACATACTAATTGACGTTAATTGAGCTTTATATGACCGATTATACCATATAATAT
>DATMYU010000021.1:0-3210 GCA_035560775.1 Desulfosporosinus sp. | reverse complement strand
CTATTGTGAGACAGCCCCTTTTGTTTATTATCATTGATTTTTTAATGAAGCTGAGGTTATTTATGGTATAGTAAGCAGATTGCCACCAGTGACATGTGCGTATTAACAGCAAATTCAGCTATACCCAATAGATAAGAAAACAGGTTTATTTTTTGTTTTCGCTATTTGAAAAGCTTCTTCGCTCCAAAGATACCAATTGACGGGATTATAAGCGTGTTCTCAGAGTTTAATTCAATGCCTAATGTTCAAGAAGGGGGAGCTTATGCTTTAACCCCTTTTCCCAAAACCTCAATCCTACTTCTTCAGTCTTTTTAATTATTATTACTTTAGTAATTGTATAAGAATAGAAGCAATTATACAATCTTCACAAGTCAAGTGAAGAAGTAAGGGGAGCAGTCAATTTCAGCAGGAATTTCCAGAAAGCTCGTTGAATTCTAGATGGGAGTAGTTTAATGTATCGAAAACCCCGATTTAACCAGGAATAGGGCAACTGGTTTTGAGCGACTATCACTAGTGTTCCAGGGCAATCTTTGTACGATGAATAAAGACGGAAGCAATATCCAGATCCTGGTCAAAAAGGTCAAAAATTATTTCACCATCTAGGATCAATGGATTTATTCTACGGACTTGAACAGCCGCGCCCTTTCCAGGGTTAAATTGGACGGCAGCGAGATGCGGCAGCTGGCCGAAGGGCGTACATATATCACAGTCATCCCAAAGGTGCCTACCGGATAAAACTGTCGATAAACAAGTATGAAATGGAAGATTTCACAGAGATGCTTTGCTAATAAAGTAAACAAGGAGGAATGAAATGACTTATTTGAAAAAAGTATTTATAATCTTTCTGGCAACAGTCTGCGCTGTCACAACAATCTCCGGCACAGCGCTAGCTCAACCAAAGACTCTCTATGAGAATAGTTCTCAATATACCATCACAGCTGGAGCAACTTTGGAACATATTTCACGGTTGACAGCAGACGGTTGGTTAAATGTCAAAGTGTTACGTATTGATACCACGAATCCTAATATCAAAATAGATACCCTGGCTAATAGCCAGATCACGGATCAACTTTCTACAGTGCTTACCTTAGCCCGGGAAAATGATGCGGTCGCCGCCGTGAACGCCAGTTTCTTCAATCCGATGGATGGTGGTACCGGATATCCTGACGGACCCATTGTACGAGCAGGGGACCTCTTAGCCACAGCTGGCTGGTACAATCAAAACAACGATGAAATGGCTTCCTTCTCTCTCGATAATTCCGGTCAGATACTCTTTAATTATTGGAAAAACGCCCTTACTTTAACCGGATTCAACAATGCTTCATTTGCGGTGACTCAGTACAACCAGCCTAGCCGTCAGCAATATAACGATATTACTGTGTTGGATAATAAATGGGGACCGACCACCCTCGGAGCCTCGGAAAAATACCCTGATTTGGTGGAAATTCTTGTATCCCAGGGACGGGTGATAGAAATTCGACAAGCTTTGCCTGCCGCAATTATACCTGCCCAAGGTTATGTTGTGATTTCCCGGGGAGAACAAGCTGTCAAACTTCTGGAAAGCTTTAGGACGGGAGATCCAGCAAAATTTACCGTTACCTCCAATCCAGATTGGTCTAATTTGCAAATGTCGGCAACCGGGTCCTCCATCCTGGTCAAGGACGGTCAGATTCTTGAGATTTTTTCTTTAAGCACCGACAGTTTAGATAATAAAAACCCCCGAACCTTGGTCGGAAGCTCTGAGGATGGAAAACAACTGATTTTGGTCACGGTGGATGGTAGACAGGATAACAGTATCGGTCTCACCCAGACCGAGTCCGCTCAACTCATGCAGGAATTGGGTGCCTACAATGCTCTGAATTTTGATGGTGGTGGATCTACGACCATGGTAGCTAGAAAGCCGGGAACGTCTACCTTAGATATTGTCAATATACCTTCTGAGGGTTCTTTGCGTTCTGTTGCCAACGGCATCGGGATTTTTTCTCAGGCCTCTCCCGATTCACTGGCGAAGCTGATCTTGGAAACCGAGGACTCTAATGTTTTTGTTCATACTTCGAGAAAATATATACTTAGGGGAGTGGACAGCTTCGCTAATCCGGTAGAGGTTAATCCTCAACAGATAGAATGGAGTGTGAGCGGAATTGAAGGAAAATTTATAGATAATCAGTTTCAGCCCACCTCCATAGGCAAGGGCAAAGTGATTGCCAAAGTAGGGGAAATAACAGGAGAGTTGGATATCCGTTCTTTAAGTGCTCCCGTCAAGCTTGAACTTAGTTCAGAGAAGTTAGAGATACCTCTTGGACAGAGCCAAACCCTTCAAGTGACAGGCTACGACCAACAGGGCTTCAAAGCGAAAATTCAGCCGGGAGATGTTCAGTGGGCAGTAAGAGGAGAAATTAAAGATTTCCAAGAGGGAATTCTTAAAGCTACTGCAGTTGGTGCGGGATATATCAAGGCAGGTGTTGGGGATGTTCAAGCCTATACTGCGGTATCGATTTATAAAGATTCTGCTGAAACAATCTATCCCTTCGAAAACGACCAGGCTTCCTTCCAAGCTAACCCACAGATAGCCCAAGGTACTTTTCAGCTTTCCACAGATCAGATTCACGGAGGAAATACTTCAGGACAACTAGTCTACGATTTTTTCGATACTAATAGTTCGGGTGAAGCCTCGTTGGTTTTCAAGGGAGCAGGACTTTCCCTTGATTCTGACACTTCCGACTTAGCTGTCTGGCTTTACAATACTCATGAAAATTCAAACCGGGTTCTCGCTGAAGTCCTGGATGAGACAGGGGAAAAACATCGTCTGGAAATTGCTGCCCAACTAGATTGGATAGGTTGGAAGAGAATGGAGGTTTCCCTGGAAGAGATCAAGAAGCCAACCAATCTTATGAGACTCTATGTACAAAATATTGATCCTGTTGAGGGCTCGGGGGAGATTTATTTTGATGACCTTACGGCAAAGGTAGTCAATCATCCGGTCATTGAGCAAAGTGAAATACCTCAGGATTCAATCCTCCAAGATGAGGCCAATAGGACAACAGATTTTGTTTCAGGTCCTGATAATTTTAAGTTCTCTGTTTTTGGCAGTAGGCAGGAAAGCTATAATACTCTGGAAGAGCAATGGTTGAACAAAATGACTAGCTATATTAATAAAAATTTGGACATGGCGGTTTATACCGGAAGCCAAGCTGCCTCCGCTGTCAGGGA
>DATMYU010000020.1:0-6095 GCA_035560775.1 Desulfosporosinus sp. | reverse complement strand
GTATTTATAGAGGATCGTTCTCGTTAGATATTAGATTTGAACTTTTTTTCTTTAATGAGAACATAAATCACATTGTAAAGACCTTATTGAAGGCTCTATTCAACTTTAAAACGTTTGCTCTTGTAAAATGTTTGGTTATTTGTTAAAAATGTGTAGTCTCACTACAATGGAATTGAAGATCTAATATTTAAAGGAGTGATTATTAGTGTCTTGCGAATGTGAAAAAAAACTGGAAGCAGAATTTAGTACGAATAAGGTTGATAGTTCTCTTATGGATGAGGTAATTAACAAGTTTAATCGTGAAAATGGTAATCTAATTAGCGTGTTACAGGACGCTCAAGATGCGTATGGTTACCTACCGCTTGATGTTTTAAAGATGATTGCGGATAGGACAGGCAGTAAAAGAGCTAAGGTATATGGTATCGCAACCTTTTATTCGCAATTCAGAATGAAACCTCGAGGAAAATATATTATTCTTACTTGTCAAGGAACAGCTTGCCATGTTAATGGTTCTGATGCAATTGCGCAAGCACTTTGTGAAGAATTGGACATCAACGTAGGGGATTCCACTAGTGATTGGATGTTTTCTCTTGAGGAAGTGGCCTGTCTTGGATGTTGCAGTCTTGCCCCCGTCATTATGATCAATGGTGAAGCCTATGGAAATTTGACTCCCAAAAGCGCAAAGAAAATTATTAAAGATATTTACGCTTCGGAAAAGGAGGATGCGGTTAAATGAAGATTAGAATAGGATTTGGTAGCTGCGGGATTGCTGCAGGAGCGAAAAAGGTTACAGATAAATTTGGACAAATACTGGCAGAGAAAAACTTAGATGTTGATGTTTCGGTTACTGGTTGCATAGGAATGTGCTTTTATGAACCAATCGTTGACATTATTGATGATAAGGGTGTTTTCACGTATGCTAATGTCACGCCAGATATGGTTGAAGAAATAATTGAACGGCATATTGTTAATGGCGAACCAATTCTTGAGCATATTGTATCAACAACTCAAGAGCCATATCCCCAGTTGAAAAATCAGGTTAGAATTGTCCTAAAAAATTGTGGGATAATAAATCCTGAGAAAATTGAAGATTATACTGAAAAGGATGGTTATAAAGCACTTAACAAAGTCGTCAATGAAATGACCCCAGAAGAGGTTATTGAAGATATTAAAGTTTCAGGACTAAGAGGTAGAGGGGGAGCAGGTTTCCCAACTTGGTTCAAATGGGATGCTGCCAGAAAAGCTAAGGGAGCGGAAAAATATGTCGTTTGTAACGCCGATGAGGGCGATCCTGGCGCGTTTATGGATAGAAGTGTTCTTGAGGGAGACCCCCATGCTGTTCTGGAAGGTATGATCATTGCGGGTTTTGCGATGGATGCAAATTACGGCTTTATTTATTGTCGTGCTGAATATCCATTGGCCATAGAGAGACTTAAGATTGCCATTGAACAGGCAAGAGACAAAAACTACCTGGGTAAGAATATACTTGGTTCAGGTTTTGACTTTGATATAGTCATTAAGACTGGAGCAGGAGCCTTCGTTTGTGGTGAAGAGACAGCCTTAATCGCCTCGCTTGAAGGGGAACGAGGCATGCCCAGGCTAAAACCTCCGTACCCGGCTCAGTCGGGATACTTTGGCAAACCAACAAATATTAACAACGTAGAAACCTTTGCTAATGTACCTTGGATATTTATTAATGGCGGAGCAGCATTTGCCGCTTATGGCACCAAGACCAGTAAGGGTACCAAGGTATTTGCCCTGGCAGGTAAAATCAAAAACGGGGGACTTGTCGAAGTGCCAATGGGTATGACTTTAAGAGAGGTTATCTATGGCATAGGCGGAGGAATTAAGGACGATAAAGAATTTAAAGCTGTTCAAATGGGTGGCCCCTCTGGAGGATGTATACCACGTGCTCTCCTAGACACACCTGTAGACTATGAGTCAATTAATCAAACTGGTGCCATTATGGGGTCAGGTGGTATGGTTGTCATGGATGAAGAAACCTGTATGGTTGATATGGCCAGATTCTTCCTAGACTTCACCTGCAAGGAATCTTGTGGCAAATGCACTTACTGCAGAATCGGCACCAAGAGGATGCTTGAGATATTAGAAAGAGTATGCTCAGGAGAGGGAGGTATTGATGACCTCAATGCTCTTCAAAAATTATGTACCAGCATTAGTGAAGGATCACTCTGTGCACTCGGAGGAACGGCTCCTAATCCTGTGCTGACAACGATTCGATATTTTAGAGATGAATATCTCGCCCATATTGTTGACAAAAAGTGTCCAGCTAAGCAGTGTAAGCCTCTATTAACCTATACAATTATTGCCGAGACTTGTATTGGGTGTACTTTATGTTCTAAAAAATGTCCTGTCGAAGCTATTAAGGGTGAATTGAAAAAAGTTCATGAAATCGATCAGCAAAAGTGTATTAAATGCGGTAACTGTGTAACGGTATGTAAGGCCAAGGCTATCAGTATAGAATAGGAAGGGATGTGACATTGGTGGATATGATAAGAGTTAATATAAATTCTCGAGAATTGACGGCTCAAGCAGGAGAGACCATTTTAACGATAGCTCTTGCTAACGGAATAGAAATCCCAAACCTCTGTTATGACAAGCGGATGAAGATTTATGGCGGTTGTGGTGTCTGTGTTGTTGAAATAGACGGTAGCCCAAAATTACAAAGAGCCTGTTCAACCCTCGCTGTTGATGGCATGATCATAAAAACTGATACGGAAAGAACAATCTCCGCTAGAACAGTTGCCTTTGAATTACTAGCCTCGGACCACAGAGGAGATTGTAGACCTCCCTGTGTCAATGGCTGTCCTGCGCATACCGATTGTCAGGGCTATGTTGGGTTAATTGCTAATGGTCAGTATGAAGAGGCCATAAAGCTAACCAAGGATATTCTCGCCCTACCTGCCAGTATTGGCAGAATATGCCCGCATCCTTGTGAAACTGAGTGTCGGCGTAAAAACGTCGATAGCGCTGTGGCAATTGCAGATCTAAAACGATTCCTTGGTGACTTGGATATAAGCAACGGAACTTATGTCCCGTTACTCAAACCAGCAACAGGCAAAAAGGTGGCAATTATTGGGGCAGGTCCAGCAGGCATTTCTTGCGCCTATTTTCTTGCGCGGGATGGCCATCAGGTAGTTATTTATGAGAATCAGCCATATCCTGGCGGAATGTTAAGATATGGTATTCCAGAATACCGTCTGCCTAAGGAAATTTTGGATGCGGAAATTAATACTCTCAAGAAAATGGGCGTAGAGATCAAATGCAATGTCAAACTTGGCGAGGATATTAGCATTCTATATCTAAAGAAAACCTATGATGCTGTTTTCGTCGCTATCGGAGCTTGGCAAAGTTCCAGCCTTGGCTGTGAAGGTCAAGACATGGAAGGGGTTCTTGGCGGCATAGAATTTCTAGAGAAAGTTACCAATTCTGAGCCTTTGTATATGGGCAACAAGGTGATCGTTGTCGGTGGCGGTAATACTGCCATGGACGTTGCCAGAACGGCTGTAAGACTTGGAGCTGAGCATGTTCAAGTTATCTACAGAAGAACCAGAGCTGAAATGCCCGCGGAAATGATTGAGATCATTGAAGCAGAAGAAGAGGGCGTTGAATTTACCTTCCTTGTCGCCCCTGTGGAAATTATAGGGGATGGAACAAGAGCAAAAGCCGTCAGGTGTCAGAAAATGAGTCTGGGGGAACCTGATGCTTCCGGCAGAAGAAGTCCGAAGCCAATTCCTGGCGAAGAAATTACCTTTGAAGCAGACCTGATTCTATCGGCCATTGGACAGAAAGTTAATGCTACTAGTATCAAAGAACTTGAAGTCACAAAATGGGGAAACATTGTCGTTAATCCCAATACCTTTGAAACGAACATGGAAGGTGTCTTTGCTGGAGGTGAAGCAGCAACAGGTCCCAAAATCGCAATTGTCGCCATAGCCCAAGGCAATAACGCCGCTAAGGTGATTAATGGCTATTTATTTGGTCAAATAATTCCAGTTTCCGAACCTTCTTTCATTGTGCAAAATGATTTAACTGAGCAGGACTTTGCGCATATCAAAAAACAAGATAGGCAACATGGTGCTGTGGTAGAAGAGCAAAAGAGAAAGCTTAGCTTTAGTGCAATTTCAGAAACATTCAGTGAAGAAAATGCTCTGAAGGAAGCTGCAAAATGTCTGGAGTGCGGCTGTCACGATTATTTTGAATGTAAGCTGGTTAAGTATTTCGGTAAGTATGATATTAATACCACAGCAATAGTAGGAGAAGTTCATAAAAGAGAAGAAACACAAACACATCCTTTTATTGTCAGGAATCCTGATAAGTGTATCTTATGTGGTCAATGTGTTAGAGTATGTGAAGAAAGACTTGGAGTTACTGCCTTAGGACTGGAAAGCAGAGGCTTTGATTGTAAGGTGATTCCTGAATTCAATCTACCGCTTGAGGAAAGTTCGTGTATATCTTGCGGTCAGTGCATTGATGTGTGCCCAACGGGAGCAATTATGGAAAAAGCAGCTGTGCCCAAGCAAGTCCCTGTTGAATTTGAGAATGTCAAGTCCGTCTGTAACTATTGTGGGGTAGGCTGTAACACTATTCTCCAATCCAAAGGGAACCTAGTTTTCAAATCTCTTCCTGACAGAAGTAAAGATGAAGGTTTATTATGTGTTAATGGTAGATTCGGCATAGGCTTTGTCAATGATCAAACTAGACTTAAGACGTCTCTTGTCAGAAGAAATAACAACAGTCTTGAGGTTTCTCTAGAAGAAGCATTAACTCTGACTACAAAAAATCTTCAATTAGTGCGAGGGCAATATGGCAATGACAGTGTGGCAATTCTGGCATCACCAAGATTTACTAATGAAGAAGCGTTTATTCTGAAAAAAGTTGCCGACAAATTAGGGACAGGCTACATTGGTTCAATGGCTATAAAGGATAGCTCCGGAACTGAAAGCGTTCTGGGCTACGATGCTTCTTCAAACAGCTATGAGGAACTTTACAGTACTGATTTAATAATTTCAGTAGGGAATATTGCTGAAAATCACCCGGTTATGGGAGTGAAGATTAAGACTGCTGCCCAGAAAAAAGCTAAATTGGTATCCATAAGCAATGGTAAGACAAGAATGGATGAATGTGCTGATGTTTCACTAAAACTTGAGAATAGCTTAGACTTCTTAAAGTCCTTAATTAAAGCGCTCTTGGACGGTGGGCATGTAAATCAAGCAAAGCTTGAAAACAGCACCGTGAATTTAACGAATCTAACCGATTATGTTAAGGACGCCCAGGAGTCTGATGATGCATTTAAGCTTGCCAAAATGTATGGGGAAGCTAAGAAAGCCATCTTCGTTCTCGATGACAATATTCTAACAGCAGACGCTATCAAACTGTTGGCAGATATTGCAGTTATTACTGGCAAGATTGGTAAACCACATAGTGGAATTATTCTGATGCGCTCCAACTCTAATTCTCAAGGATTTATTGATATGGGTATTAAAGTTCCTGGAAGGCAGATTATTGAGCAAATCAACGCTGGAAAAATTAAAGCCGCGCTTATTATTGGTGAAGATCCGGTGGGAACTGACCCTGTGCTTGCTGAAGCCTTGAAGAAGCTTGATTTTGTTGTAACCCTTGATCTCTTTGAGACAGCTACTACAGCTTTGTCTAACGTTGTTATTCCGATAGGTAGTTTTGCTGAATCTCAGGGTACCTTTACGAGATCCGATCGAAAAATTCAAACGCTTAATCCTGCCATTGCCCTTGCTAAGCAAAAGACTGTATTTGCCACTTTAGCAAAGCTAGGTCAATATCTCGATCTTAAGATAGAAAACATCAAGCAAGCAACTGAGATGTTATCCTTTGAAGTGCCCCAATACAGTGGTTTATATCTGGCCCAAAGTTCGGATGCCACTATATATACCCCAAATGATCGATCAAATCCTAGTGGATCTCAGGTGCTTTATACGGATGGCTATGCCAAAGAAGACAAAAAAGCTGTTTTAAGTATACCTGAAGGGGATAAAATGTTCATGGATAAGCAAGTTTATGATACTGTTCAAAAGAAATTTAAAGTTTATCTCCAAGAA
>DATMYU010000019.1:0-5176 GCA_035560775.1 Desulfosporosinus sp. | reverse complement strand
ATTATAGACTAAATAAAGGAAATTGATATTGCTTGTCGAATTGATATTAGGGAGAGAAGAGGAGAAAAGTGTGGAACCGTTATCCCAGATGAATGTAAGGGAAGTTGAAGAAGCACTGTATAAAGATCCTTCCCCTCGGATGGTTTGTGCATGCCAGAACGATCCGCGTCTAGGAGTTCGGCGGCTTGCAGTGCGTCTACTTAAGTATCAGCAAGCACAAGCTACGGAACAGGCGCGGATTCAACAACTGCTTGTGGAAGAAAAGAAACTATGGAAAAAAGGATTCCTGTTGCTAGCGGGTATTGACGAAGCAGGACGTGGGCCATTGGCTGGTCCGGTCGTTGCTGCCGTCTGTATTCTGCCGGCCCGTTTTGATTTGCCTGGCCTCAATGACTCTAAAAAATTGACTGAAAGTAAACGAGAAAAACTATATATTCAGATTCAGGCTCAGGCGGTTGATTATGCTATTGGAAGTGCTGAACCGGCTGAGATCGATGCCCTGAATATATTGCAAGCCACCAAGTTGGCTATGAAACGCGCAGTCGAGGGATTGACGGTACGTCCACATTACTTATTGATTGACGCACTAAAACTCCCGGATGTTCATCTTCCACAGCTCCCGTTAGTAAGAGGAGACCAAATAAGTGCCACAATAGCAGCGGCCTCAATCTTGGCAAAGGTGACACGTGACCGCTTGATGGTTGAACTCCATGCTCTTTATCCAGAATATACCTTTTCTAAAAACAAGGGGTATGGAACGAGTGAGCACATGCAGGTTTTGCGGCGTTTAGGACCTTGTCCTCTTCATCGAAGAAGTTTTGCTCCGATGAACCAAGGAACGTCCGCTTGTTGATAGGGAAAGGCAGGTGGTGCTATAGGCTAAATTTATTGACCGCACGCTTTTAGTGTGGCACAATAGACTTAGCTCAAAGAAGCTGAGCATCAGAATTTTGATGAAAGGAGGTTAAGAGGATGGGTGATAATAATTTTGCTGGTGTAGGTGTGTTCCTTGTTGGCGCGATAGTGGTATCAATTATTATGATGATCGTGCCGAAGTTGTTGGCGCCAAACAAACCAAACAAAGAGAAATTGACGAGTTATGAATGTGGGAACGAGACAATCGGACGGACATGGCTAGGATTTAAGAGCAATTATTTTATGTACGCCATAGTCTTTACAGCGTTTGATGTTGAAACAGTTTTCTTGTTTCCTTGGGCCTTAACATTCCAAAAGCTGGGAACCTTCGCTTTTGTGGAAATGTTCGTTTTTATTGTCATTCTCTTGGTCGGTTTCTGGTATGCTTGGAAAGAAGGTGCTTTAGAGTGGATGTAGCTTCGGAAAAACGGCTTCGTGAAGAAGAAGCACTGATGGAAAAAAACGTTTTAGTTACGAATCTTGATAAACTTCTAAACTGGGCTCGTGGGCATTCCTTCTGGCCTGTAACGCTTGGCTTAGCTTGTTGTGCGATTGAGATGATGGCTACGGGCGGACCTCGTTATGACATTTCGCGATTTGGCTGGGAAGTTTTTCGTGCGTCCCCTCGTCAAGCGGATGTTATGATTGTGGCAGGAACTTGTACTCGCAAGATGGCTCCATTGTTGCGGCGCGTTTATGACCAAATGCCTGAGCCTAAATGGGTTATTGCTATGGGAAGTTGTGCAAACGCAGGGGGTCCCTTTATAGACTCTTATTCCATGATGGCTGGCGTAGATAAGGTTGTCCCGGTGGATGTTTATATCCCTGGTTGCCCTCCTCGTCCAGAATCGCTGTTATATGGTCTTTTGCAACTTCAATATAAAGTTTCGAATCCTGCTAAGGTGAGGTTAATGCGAAATGGAAAATAATCTGCTAAAACAACAAGTAGAAGAACTTGCGACTCAGGTTAACGGTGAAGTTGAAGAGAGCTTTGGGGTACTTATTTTAAAAGTTAAAGCTCCGTCGATTATTGAAACCCTGACTGCAGCTAAAAATTTCCCGAATATTCCATGTGATTTTTTACACGATTTGTGTGGAGTCGACCTTGTTGATCACTTCGAAATAGTCTATCAGCTTTCTAGTTTGCACGGAACACAGCTTTTGCGCGTAAAAGCAATCGTTGACCGAGAAAATCCGGTGATTGATTCCGTGACTAGTCTTTGGCAGGGGGCAAACTTCCTAGAACGTGAGGCATATGACATGTTTGGGGTTAAATTTAAAGGACATCCTAATCTTAAACGAATTTATATGTGGGATGATTTTGAAGGTTATCCGTTGCGCAAGGACTATGTGACTGAGCCCATAGAGGTTCGCAATATCACGCGCATACGGATAGAAGGGGAATAGGGGGAAAAAACCATGACTATTGAAAAAACTGAACAACTCCTCTTGAACATGGGCCCCCAGCACCCGAGTATGCACGGCTTGTTTCGCATGGTGGTCAGTCTTGAGGGGGAAACGGTTACAAAACTTGTGCCCAAACTTGGATATCTTCATCGGGGGATGGAAAAACTGGCGGAAAGCCGAACTTATTCACAATTTATTCCTTATACGGACCGCTTGGATTATCTTGCCTCCCCGCATAACAACTGGGCCTATGTCCAAACGGTAGAAAAACTCATGGGTGTTGAAGTTCCCGAACGAGCTGAATACCTTCGGGTTATTTTTGGCGAGCTTTCCCGGATTGCCAGTCATCAGGTTTGTATTGCCAGTACTGCCCTTGATATGGCGGGATGGTCGCTCTGGTCTTATGCTTTCCGTGATCGCGAACGCATCTGTGATATGTATGAGATGACCGCAGGAAATCGCTTGACAGTCAATATTATGCGCATAGGTGGCATGTGTGCAGAGCCGCCAGCAGAATTTTGGCCTGCTCTTCAATCGTTTCTTGATGATACTCCGGAGATGCTCGAAGAATACTACGGCATGTTCTTCGGCAATGAGATTGCTCAAGGTCGGTTGAAGAGTGTTGGTATCTTACCGAAGGAGCTTGCGGAAAATCTTTCGATCACTGGTCCAGTTTTACGGGCGTCAGGTGTCAATTATGACGTGCGCAAAGCGGAACCTTATAGTATCTACGATCGGTTTGATTTTGACGTGCCGGTTCGAACAGGGTGCGACAGTTATGACCGTACCATAATCCGGATGGATGAGATCGTGGAAAGTATTAAGATCATTAAGCAAGCAGTCCGTGATATACCAGAAGGCCCAATTATGGCCAAGGTACCGAAGGTTATCAAACCTCCAGCCGGTGAAGTCTATCACCGAGTGGAGAATCCCAAAGGGGAATTAGGCTTCTATATCGTCAGTGATGGCACGAACAAACCCGCACGGGTACGCATACGGCCAGCCACATTCATTAACTTACAGATGCTCCCAATTGTGTGTTTAGGATGGAAAATCCAAGACGTTGTCGCAATTTTTGCAACGTTAGATGCTGTATTGGGTGAAGTCGACAAGTAGTAAATTGCAATGAGGGGAGAATAAGATGGAGACTTTAAGTAAGCTGATGGAGACTTTCGATAATCTGTTTTTGATTATTGCGCACTTCATCCGTGGACTTTTTGCGGATCCCCAATCAGTTTGGGCAAATTTAACCATGAGTATCATTAATTTTATTATCGTGGTTGTCATTGTTGTCCTAGCTGCTTTGATTTTGATTTTACTTGAACGCAAAGTCGCAGGTTGGACATCACAAAGGCCAGGGCCCAATCGTCTAGGTCCGCGCGGATGGTTTCAGACTATAGCAGATGCATTAAAACTCATGGGCAAAGAAGATGTTACTCCGGCGGGCGCTGATCGATTTATTTTTAAAATTGCGCCAATGATTATCTTCTCCCTCCCAATGATGTCCCTAGCAGTCATACCTTATGGGAATGGCTTAGCACCCATTGATCTTGATTTAGGTATCTTTTATTTTCTTGCGATTTCCACTATTTCAACAGTGGCTTTCGTAATGGCTGGCTGGGGATCAAATAATAAATACTCCTTACTTGGAGGCATGCGGGCGGTTGCCCAAATGATCAGTTACGAAATCCCCTTGATCTTCTCCTTACTTGGGGTTGTCATGATCACCCAATCGTTTAATTTAGGAGTCATTGTTGAAGCACAAGAAACCGTTCCCTTTATTCTTCTTCAACCTCTGGCATTTGTGATCTTCATCATAGCCGGTATGGCGGAACTTAATCGTGCGCCGTTTGACTTGGTTGAAGCGGATCAGGAAGTCGTTGCCGGACCGTTTACAGAGTATACTGGACTCCGCTGGGGATTATTTTTCCTTGGAGAGTATGGTAGTATGACGGCTATCGCCTCACTTGCTGCAACTGTTTTTCTAGGTGGTTGGCAGGGACCGGCAGTACTGCCAGGTTTCGTCTGGTTCTTTATGAAAATTGGAGTGGTTATCTTCTTTATCATGTGGGCTCGTTGGACTTTTCCACGAATTCGTGTTGACCATTTAATGCACTTTGGGTGGAAAGTCTTGTTACCACTTGCGATTTTAAACATTATTTTAACGGGTCTGGGGATATACATTTACCGACTCGTGATGGGAGGGTGACATAGTGTTTGGTAAAGGTCTACTTCAAGGTTTAGGCATCACTTTCAAACGCATGATCGGTCCCAATATCACGGAGTTTTATCCTGAGGAGATGCCAAATCTTCCAATCAGGGTGCGTAGTTCCATGGGACTTGACCGGAGCAAGTGCATTTCTTGCAACATGTGCGTGATGGCCTGCCCAAACTCGGTCATCAAATTGACGAGCGAAAAAGACGAAAACAATAAAAAAGTTCTCAAAAGCTATCACATGAACGTTGGTCGTTGCTTGTTTTGTGGTATGTGTACTGAAGTGTGCCCGACTAAGGCTTTGACAGTAACACAGGAATTTGAAAACTCAGTTTTTGAACCGGATGATTTACAGTGGGATATGCTTAAACGGGCTGAGCGAAAAGGGAAGGTGGGGTAAGCGTGGTAGGCACTGTAGTATTCTTTATCTTTGCAATCATGTCGATTGCAGCTGCTTGGGGTGTTGTCACCTCGAAGAACATTGTGCATAGCGCGCTCTATCTGGTGCTTTCCTTTTTTGGTATAGCTGTGCTCTACGTTCTTATGAATGCGGATTACTTGGCAGCCGTTCAGATCCTGATCTACACAGGAGCCGTATCGATTCTGATCATCTTTGCGGTCATGCTGACCTTGCGTGGT
>DATMYU010000018.1:0-2740 GCA_035560775.1 Desulfosporosinus sp. | reverse complement strand
AATAAAATACAGCGCTTTTCAGGAGGAATAATGGACGATTTAGCATATAAGGAGCTCAAAAAAGGTGGATTTATGAGGCAAGTCCAGAATGAAAAATTCTCCTTGCGGCTCAGAGTCGTGGGAGGACAAATGAAAGCCTGCCAGCTTCAAAGGGTCAGTGAAATAGCGGAAAAATATGGCCATGGTTATGTTCATATGACTTCGAGACAGGGAGTTGAAATTCCATTTATCGATTTCGCGGATATTAAGGCTGTCAAAAAAGAGCTTGCCGAGGTAGGCCTGGAGCCGGGGGCCTGTGGGCCTCGGGTCAGAACGGTTACTGCGTGCCAGGGAAATGACATTTGCCCAAGTGGTTTAATTGAGACAAGCAGGCTGGCAAAAGAACTTGACGAAAAATACTTCGCCAGGGAATTGCCTCATAAATTCAAAATAGGTATCATCGGCTGCAGGAACAATTGCCTGAAGGCTGAAGAGAATGATCTCGGCATCAAAGGAGGATTAAAACCGGAATGGGAGAAGACATCCTGCACTTATTGCGGCGTTTGCCAGGCTGTTTGTCCGGTAAAGGTGATTGCTGTGAATCAAGCTGACAATACACTGATCTTTGATGAAAGCAAGTGTATCTATTGCGGCAAGTGTGTGAAATCATGTCCCATGGATGCCTGGGATGGAATAAGCGGCTATATAGTGTACTTTGGAGGCATATTCGGCAACAGCATTGCAGTAGGGGAAAGCTTTCTGCCTTTGATTGCGGATAAAGAAACTCTGTTTCAGGTAACGGATGTGGCGATAGAATTTTTTAAGGAAAATGCCTATGCAGGTGAGCGTTTTCGCTTAACTTTGAACAGAGTCGGCATAGATAAACTGGAAGCAAAATTAAAGGAGGTCATTGAATGAGCCTCAAAAAAGCAGATGCCTTTGTTGATATTACAGATGTTATCTGTCCGGTAACCTTTATAAAAGCAAAGGTGGCACTTGAGGAAATGGAAGATGGACAGATTCTGGAAATAAAGCTGAATGACGGTGAACCGATTCAAAATGTTCCAAGAAGCCTTAAAAATGAAAAACACAAGGTTTCCAGTGTAAACAAAAATGAAGATGGGACCTATACAATTTTAGTTACAAGGGGTGGGTTGCTTGAAATTTAATACATCTTTACTCCATGGTAATTTCAGCGGAGACAAGATAACCGGTGCAACCAATACTCCAATCTATCAGTCCAATGCCTTTGAACATCAATCGGCGGAAGAGCTGGAGAATATCTTTCATAATCATGCTCCGGGTTTTGCTTATACAAGAATCAATAACCCGACTGTGGAAGCATTTGAGAGAAGGATAAATTTCCTTGAGGGTGGGATCGGAACAATTGCCTGCGCATCGGGTATGGCTGCTATTGCCAATGCTCTTTTGAATATTTTGAAAAGCGGGGATGAGATTGTTTCAAGTCCAAGTATTTTTGGAGGCACTCTAGGGCTTTTTAGAAACTTTGAAGACTTTGGTATAAGGACCCGTTATGCAGCTGAAACCTCGCCGGAAAGTTTCAAGGAAAAAATAACCCATGACACCAAAGCGTTTTTTGTGGAAACCATAGGAAACCCCAAGCTGGATGTCGCCAATATTCAGGCAATTGCCGATGTGGCCCATGCCGGCAAGATTCCTTTTATCGTTGACAACACAGTTGCCACGCCTTTTTTAGTAAAGCCCATTTCCTTGGGAGCTGATATCGTCATCCATTCCTCTTCAAAATATATCAACGGAAGCGGTAATTCCATCAGCGGTCTTATTGTTGACGGAGGAACCTTCCAGTGGGAGGAAGGCCGCTATCCTGATCTGGCTCAGGCCCAAAAAAGATATGGTAAATTTGCTTACCTTTCCAAGCTACGGAGTGACTTGTTCCGCAATTTAGGCGCCTGTCTCGCCCCCATGAATGCTTTTTTAAACAGTATCGGGCTTGAAACCTTAGGAATCAGAATGGAGCGGCTTTGCAGCAATGCTTTGACTCTCGCTGAGTTTCTGGATGGCAATCCGAAAATTTCAATGGTCAATTATCCGGGATTGAAGGGCAGCCAATGGCACGAGCTTGCCAAAAAACAGTTTGGCGGTTATTATGGTGCTATTTTAACCCTACGGGTGGGTAGGAAGGAAAACGCTTTTAAAATAATCAATCATTTAAGATATGCTGTCAATGCGGCAAACATTGGTGATTCCAGAACCCTGGTCATCCATCCGGCTTCAACAATTTATGCTTATGCCAGTGCGGCGGAGAAAGAGAATGCGGGGGTCTATGATGATTTAATCCGAATAAGTGTCGGTCTGGAGGATGTAGAAGATATCATCCGTGATTTTTCTGAGGCCATTGACAAAATACAGGTGTAATGAAGACGAAGGGGAATTGCAATGCAGCAAATAAGTGTTCTTATTGTCGAAGAATTCAAATACATTGCGGATTTAAATGTCCTTGAATTGAAAAGAGGGGGCTTTGAGGTACACAGCCAATTTGTGGGAAGCGAGGAGGAAATGAATCAAGCACTTAACCAAAAAAATTGGGATATCATCCTTTCAGATAATGCAACGCCCCGGTTTAATGCCATCCAGGCTCTTTTTGCCCGCAATAAAATATCTCCTAAAACACCATTTATCATTGTCTCGGAGGATGTTTCCTATGAAAGCATTATATATGCGATGAAGAACGGCTGTTGTGCTTATCTCCTAAAAGAGAATCTGCATCAACTGGCAATAT
>DATMYU010000017.1:0-9230 GCA_035560775.1 Desulfosporosinus sp. | reverse complement strand
TCCTGATCTATCGCCATCTTATCCTGCATTTTTTTAAAGGACATAAGCACGGTATTATGATTACGATTAAAATAACCTGCGATTGACGGATAAGAGATCCGGCAAAGCGTTCGTATTGTATAAATCGCCAATTGTCTCGCTTCATTTACCCTTGGCTTCCGACCCGGGCCCAGCAATTCCTCAACAGGTATTCCCATGGTTTGGGCAACTGTATGAATAATATTCATAGGATTAGCTACTTTATTTCTTTTGCTCTCTTCATTTTCCCAATAGACCTGAAAACAGGAAAGACTCAGTTCGTCTTGTTGCAATTCAGCAAATTGAACAAATTTTTCCATGACCAGCTTGGCATCTGTTAAATTATCTATACGCTCAGCCATAACCATTAGGACTGATTCATCCATAATAAGATCTTTTTCGCGAATATGTTCAGCTAGGAATCTCTTCATTTCACTTGCCAAGGGACGGTTGATTGGGATGACTACTCCACTTAAGAAGCGAGAAGCGAGTCGCTCTCCTAGAAATTCTAACTGTGGTGAATTGGCTTCAATGGCAATTACCATTTTACCCCCATTCCCAATGACATATTCGTAAGTGTAATGGAGTTCTTCAATCGTTTTGGCCTTACCTGCCAAGAATTGGAGATCATCGATCAACAGTAACTGTGTTGATCGGTAGCGTTGCCGAAATACATTAAGCTTGTTATTCTGAGCAGCGTATGCGTATTGACGCGAAAAAGACAAGGCATCCGCGAGGATGCTTCCGCACTTTGGTCCACGGTGTTGATAAACATTGCGTAACATGGCTGATTTTCCAATCCCCCTTGGTCCATAAATAAGCGTAACGCTGGGAGCTTTCTCTGGTTCGTAATCTTTAATCAGACGCCATGCCCGGATATTAAATTCACTTAAAAACCAGTTCAAGCGTGCCTCTCCTTTAGTTGCATATGCGCAACTAGCAATATTTTAGGGCATTAAGTCTTTGTCATCTGCCTCCCTTTTCTGACGTCTGGCTTCAGACTCTCCGACTTCTGACTTCTGACTTAAATACCTGTAGCACTCATCTGCAATGACAGTTAAGGATTTATTCCGACGGGTTAATAGATAAAAACCGCGTTCAATATGGAAATCTTTGACGCTGGTCTGTACTAAACCTTGTTTCTCGCAAGAGTTTAACGCATGTTTGGAGAGAAACGAGTACCCTAAGCCGGAACGAACAGCATTTTTCACAGCTTCCGTACTCCCCACTTCTAAGGATATATCGAAGTCGTTTAAATCAAGTCCATGTTTTGTGAGGGCCTCCTCGAAGGATCTCCGATGCCCGGACCCAGTCTCCCTAATTATCATAGGATATTCCAGGAGTTTACTTAGCTCAATATTTTGACTAGAACTCAGCGGATGGTCACGAGAAACGATGAAACCCAGTTCATCCTTAAGCCAAAATTCAGAGGTTAGTTTTTCCGTATCGAATATAGCTCCTACAACAGCAAAATCCACTTCATGTGCAAGAACCTTTTCTGCCATCTCAAGACTGTCCCCTATGGATAGTTTGAACTTAATTTCCGGATACAATGCTCGGAAAGAAGCCAGGTAACTTGGAAGTAAATATTCACCTGGAATGTGCGAAGCTCCGATATGAACTTTTCCGTTCATTAACTTTTCAGAACCTCCAATTTCCACCATAAGCGCTGACCATTCATCAAGAATATGCAAGGCATGCCGATAGACTGTTTCTCCCTCAGGTGTTAGGCCAAAACCTTTTCCTTTACGATAAAGTAATTTAATTCCCAATTTATCTTCAAATGCCCGCATCTGATTCGAGACAGCCGGTTGGCTAATACCTAATTTCCGTGCAACAACGGTAAAACTCTGTTCCTCCACAACTTGGACAAATAAACGCATTAAATCTAACATAAAACCACCTCCATCTAAATGTATGACGGAATGGGCACAATACAATAGTGCCCCTACGACGGAGAAATTGGCACGATGCATCGTGCCCTTGTGGTGAAAAAATTACTTACTTTATGGCTAGTGTCAGAAGAGGAGGGCTAGGCCCTCCTCTTCTGCAATGGTACAATCTAGCACAATTCAAACAATTACTAGAGTTGGATGGTAACTTTCTTCATTTTTTGATCTTCTAACGGTTTATCTCCACCAGTCTTAGGAACACTGACGATTCGATCGACTTCCTCCATACCCTCGGTTACTTTTCCAAAGGCAGCGTACTGTCCGTCTAAGAAGCTTGATGCCTTCACAACAATAAAAAATTGGGAACTCGCCGAATTAGGTGCTGAGGTCCTAGCCATCGATATAACTCCACGGTCGTGCTTCAAATCATTTTTGAAACCATTTCCGGAAAATTCCCCACGAACCGTTTGCTTACTGCCACCCATACCTGTCCCATCAGGGTCACCGCCTTGAATCATAAAACCCGGTATAACTCTATGAAAAATGAGGCCGTCGTAAAAGCCTTGAGAAACGAGTGCCACAAAATTCTTAACGGTTTCGGGCGCTATGGAGGGATACAGTTCAAGTTTGATCATTTTACCATTTTCCATTTCCACATTTACGATTGGATTTTGCTGAGGTTCTTTATCCTGTGTACTTTCATTCGTCACCTGAGTGACCTCCTTTATCTTTGGGTTTTTATCCTTTGTATTATACCACTTGACTTAAACTTTCCCTATTGTATGGAAAATATCACAAGAATGTTGTCACTGTCAGACCATCTATCTTCTCAGTCCTCCTGACTTATTCTCCCGCGTTTCACACTATAAAGATAGATCAAGAACACGACAATCGCCAGTAGAATTCCACCTCGTCCCAAATAATGGTGCGATATAAAGACTATTTTGTGCCAGTGCTCTCCCAGGATTCGTCCGAGTGAAATAAATGTTAAAGCCCAAATAAAAGCTCCCGTCCCCGCTAACGTTACATAACGTCCATAATGGAGTTCACTCATCCCGGAAAAGTAGGCCGTAAAATGACGGAATCCTGGAAAAAAGTACCCAATCACGATAAGTCGATCGCCGTAACGCTGAAACCACTGTTCAGCTTGGGCGATCTTTTTTTCATTGAGATGAAGATAAGGCGCAACCTTATGTAGGAAAGGAATTCCTAATTTCCTTCCGATCCAATAACTCAGGTTCATCCCCAGAAAACTACCAAGGGTGGCGACAAATAGGGTCATTCCAAAATCCATCCGTCCTAATGACGTTTGAAACCCACTAAACGTCATTAGAAATTCGTCAGGTACAGGAACTCCGACCATACCACATGTAAGCAGTAAAAATAAGCCAGCATAACGATAGTTATAGATTATGTCCATCAAATACTGTTCTAGCCCATGCATGTCCTGCCTACCTTCCTCAATACCCTAATGACCATGTATATCTACATTAGGTCAACATTTCATTTTACCTATACAGAAAGTATAAATTTTGAGTAGCATAATTCGGGTGGTATAAGTGCAACTAGGGCGGTTGCCGGCGGTCCCTTCTCGCCATCACGGCGCTTTGCCATCCTTGGCAGCGCTCTAATCTCGAACGTCCTGTTCGAGTCTTGGCTTCAGGGACACTTGACCATCTTTGGTCTGCGCCTGCGGCTGACAGAATGACTAATACGTGCGAAGACAGTGTCTGCAAGAAGGCTAATACGTGCGAAGACAGTGTCTTCGTGGGCACCAGCCAAGTTTTCTTTAATATTAACGCAAAGAATCGAATTATCGACGTCTTCGCCGCTTCCACAACACATAAATAAGCACCAGAACAATAGCACCCCCAACGACGACGTCGGCACGATGAAAATATGGTTTAAGTGAATCCCAATTTTCACCTAATTTCTGACCCACAAAAATCAATAGCGTACACCAGAGGAATGCACCGATCACTGTGTAAGTTGCCATTTTCAATGGGTTCATTCGGGCAACACCAGCTGGAAGGGATATAAACGTACGAACGACAGGCAATATCCTACCCACAAAAACAGTCACTTCACCATGGCGTTCAAAGAGCCGCTCCGTCCAGGCTAACTCTCGTTCATTGATAAAGAAATATCGTCCATACCGCTTGAGGAATGGACGCCCTCCCCACACGCCTACATAATAAGCGACGAGCGCACCAAAGAGGTTTCCCAGGGTTGACGCGATAACTGCTTGCCAAAATCCGAAATGACCGCTAAATACCATATAACCAGTAAACGGCAAAATTATTTCACTCGGCAGTGGTATACAGGCACTCTCTATCGCCATAGCAAAGAAAACGCCGGCATAACCCAAAGATGAAATCAAATGTATGACGAATTGTCCAAGGTAAGTCAAAATAGTTTCCAATGCTAAACCTCCTTACTGAATCATATTTGTCATTAATCTATTTAGTATACTGCGGATATTCTACCATAGACCTGTTCTCTTCTCCAATTAGTTAGTTTCTACTTTGCTAACTCAAAATCCTTCAATACTGCTCAAAGCAGACGCTATTTCTAACATCTGCTTTGAGTAAGAACTTATTGACTCTATTTAGAAATTGTTTCATTCATTCCTCACTCTTGCCTCTTGACGACGACTGAATAATCCATTGATACATTCAAAAACAACTTTCTTTGTATCTAAAACTGTTTCAAGACAGACCGACTTACCCCAGAGAAACTGAACGAGGTTTAGAGTTTTCTCAAGATAGATTATATCGAGATCAACTCCTTCATGGCGATGCTGGAGATATAACCCTCCTTTACCTTCATGATCTCCCTCGAGAACTACTATGCTAGGATTTCCTCCATGAACCAGTTGCTGTACAAGATTATCTCGCACTTTCTCCCATTCATTTTCCGTAACCTGCCAGTGGACCCCAACTTTACGGAAATTAAATAGATTAAGCTCTTCCACCAGCTCGCGAGTAAGATTGTTACGAATGAAAGAAAGGTCGTTTTCAGCCTCGCGGAGCTCAAAAAGCTCATTAAGAGGTCTTACTTTCGCAAGGTATTCCCATATTTTTACGCCCAAATAATAGGGATTCAGTCCGAAACGGGATGGCTGCACGACTTGACTATGCATGAGCGCAAATTCGAGAGATTCAGCATCTGTAAGATCTAGTTCACGCATAATTCTAGCATGCCAGAACGTTGCCCATCCTTCATTAATAATTTTTGTTTCAATTTGAGGATAGAAGTACAACGACTCTTCACGAACAATACTGACAATATCTCTTTGCCATTCATCCAGCCCCGGTGCGAATTTCATAATATAGAGCAAGAGATCTTCATACTCTGGTTGGGGGAGACATTCACACTCGTCTTCTAACAGATCACTCCATAAATCTTCATAGGGTAACGATGCTCTTTTTGTCCGAATCTTTTTTGAGGAGTCTACCTTACTTCGCTCTTTTGCAGTACTGGCCTTACCATGACACGTATGCTCTCCATCCTTGCTTGACCCATTGACCTGGGGTGAAATCTCCATTTTATTGATGGGACCAATGTGGGAGCGGTAATCCACATGCTCTTGAATAGCTAGGAGCGCATCTAAGGTTCGTTCAACACAATCTCTGCCATACCGAAATTCATATTCGCGAATTTTATCAGCATGTGCTCCCATGCGTTCTATCATGTCTTTAGGCGTACGTGAAAAATAGCGATTGTTCTTGAAAAAATCGACATGGGCATAGACATGCCCAATGACTAGTTTGTTTTGAATCAATCGATTGCCTTCTAACAAAAAAGCATAGGCAGGATTCGTATTAATTACTAGCTCATAAATCCGGCTCAAGTTCAAATCATATTGCGTTTTCATTCGGTAAAACGCTTTTCCGAAGCTCCAATGTGTGAATCGCACTGGCATTCCATAAGCCCCAAAAGTATATAATGCTTCAGCTGGTACGATTTCAAAATTCACAGGATAGAAATCAAGCCCCATGCCACGGGCCATTTGAGCGATATCTTGCGCCATAGTGCTTAACGCTCGCATCTCATTGTCCATGACTTTCCCCCTACTTACCCACTCCCTAGACTCTTACTTCAATAAATTAGTATTTCTTCCGATTCATAATATTCCATTCAATTAATGCGCATGACATAAATCGAAGGTCATTTTAAGAAAAAACAGTCTTTAGAGCGTCATATACCTCGTTGCGGTCCCTAATCGTCACCAAGCGTAGTTTGGGATCCTCAATTCGTTTTAGTGTTGACATTAAAGTACTAGAGTAATGTGTTCTTAAAATTTCTCCATAGCCGACAAGCCGACTCACGTCAACCAATCTTTGCATTAGAGACATTGCCCTGGCATTATCAGAGCCGATATTATCGCCATCGGTAAAATGAACTGGATAAATATTATAATGAGCTGGTGGGTATTTGTTCTCAATCAAATCTAAGGCATATTGATACACTGATGAACAACGTGTTCCTCCACTTTCCCCACGCGTAAAGAATTCCTCCTCCGTTACTTCATTGGCTTCCGTATGATGCGCCAAAAAACGTATTTCCACATTTTCATATTTTAGGCGCAGGAAACGGACCATCCAAAAGAAAAATGTTCGAGCAATATATTTTTCGAATTGCCCCATCGAGCCGGAGGTATCCATCATGGCCAAAATAACGGCATTGGTTTCAAAGTTGGGTCGAGTCTCCCAAGTCTTAAAGCGCAAGTCTTCAGGAGTAATTCGCAACTTATAATCTTTACTCCGCTTCTGCGCAAAAGCCTGCCTCTTAATACTTTCAAGCAACGTGCGCTTTTTATCTACATTCGCCATCAGTCCTTTTTTACGAACATCGTTGAATGCTGGACGGTCATGAGCAATCAGCGGTCTTTTCTTATCATCTAAATTAGGCAGTTTTAGTTCCTCGAAGAGAATATTTGCCAAATCTTCATACGTTACTTCTGCTTCATAAATATCTTGGCCTGGTTCTTCACCAGCCCCGTTCCGTCCAGCATCTTGGCCCTTGTTATTTTCGCGCCCAATAATCTCGCCTGGTACCATTTTTTTAGTTCCTTGCCCGGTATGATCTTTTTTATTAAAATCATACCGGAAGCGAAATTCTTCAAGAGAGCGCATGGGAATCTTTGTGCTTTTCTTACCATCAGTCAAGATGATACTTTCATCGACAATCAAATCCCCGAGTTGTTGCTTGATGACTTCTTCAACTTTTTGCCTGTGCCTCTGTTGATCAAGGTACCCCTTACGATGCAAACTCCAGTCATCACGACTCACAATATTGTCATCCGCCACACTTATCCCCCTTCCTCACTAACGGTTAAGGAGGGCTCCGACATACTTAACAATCTCATTGGCACAAATCGGGCAATAGCCGTGCCCAGTTACGAGACGATCCATAACATCGTTAATTCTTCTCAATTGTTCCTGATCTGGATGTTCGACAGAGGTTGTAATCTTCACGATATCCTTCAGATCAGCAAACAATTTCTTTTCAATGGCCTCTTTTAACCGTTCATGTGACGCATAGCCAAAGGTTTTTCCCTTCCGAGCATACATGGAAATTCGAATAAGAATTTCTTCACGGAACGTCTTTTTAGCATTCTCTGAAACACCAATTTGCTCTTCAATACTACGCATTAGTTGCTCGTCTGGTGCTAATTCTTCGTTTGTGATTTCGTCATACAGCATCGTGGAATTACAAAAAGCCTCCACATTGTCAAGGTAATTGTTCAATATCGATTTTGCAGATTCCTCGTATGCATAAACAAATGCTTTTTGGACTTCTTTCTTAGCCATTTCATCATATTCACGACGAGCAACCGCAATTAGATTGAGAAGATTTTCTTTTTCTTCTTTCATGATGGAGGTATGCTGAGATAACCCGTCTTTTAAAGCCCTTAAAACATCCAACGCATTTATGCAGGCATGCTCATCACGGATTAACGCTGTAGAAATGCGGTTGATGACGTAACGAGGATCGACGCCGCCCATGCCTTCGCCTTGCTCTTCTCCTTCCAACATGAGATCTTTATAATCCTTTTGATTAAATCCCTCGACATCTTCGCCATCATAGATCCGCATCTTCTTCACAAGATCCATACCTTGTTTTTTCGATGGCTTTAAGCGGGAAAGTACACTGAAAACTGATGTGGCCCATAGACTGTGAGGAGCAAGGTGTACATTTCGGATATCACTTTGACTGATCAACTTTTCATAAATTTTTATTTCATCACTGACTCTGAGATTATAAGGAATGTGCATCACAATAATTCTGGACTGCAGGGCTTCGTTCTTCTTATTTGAAATGAACGCCTGATATTCATTGTCATTGGTATGAGCAATAACAAGCTCATCAGCAGAAATCAAGGCAAAACGCCCGGCTTTAAAATTTCCTTCCTGGGAGAGGCTTAGAAGATTCCAAAGAAACTTTTCATCAGATTTAAGCATTTCCTGAAATTCCATCAGACCTCTGTTCGCGATGTTTAATTCTCCGTCAAAACGATAGGCGCGTGGATCCGATTCAGAGCCATATTCTGTAATTGATGAAAAATCAATACTACCTGTTAAATCGGCGATATCTTGCGACTTGGGATCTGAGGGGGTAAACGTTCCAACCCCTACTCGTTGATCTTCCGAGAAAAGAATTCGTTTTACAGGAAAACGTTCTACTTCACCACCGAATTCTTCATCTAAACGCAAACGGCAAACGGGACAAAGATTTCCTTCGATACGAATACCATACATTTCTTCAAATTGTTGACGCAACGACACCGGTAACAGATGAAGAGGGTCCTCATGCATTGGGCACCCATCAATAGCATAAACTGCACCTTCTTCAGTTCTCGTATAGTCTTCAAGTCCACGCTTTAATAAACTAACGATGGTCGATTTACCACCACTCACCGGTCCCATTAACAATAAAATACGTTTGCGCACATCCAAACGCTTAGCAGCGCTATGGAAATACTCTTCAATAAGACGTTCCAACGTTTTATCTAACCCAAATAGTTCTTTATCGAAAAATTTATATTTTTTACGATCTCCATTTGTTTCAACCCCGGCCGCTCTGATCATCGCATAGATTCGAGCATGGGCATGCAGTGCTAAGTTAGGGTTTTTTATAACCATTGGCAAGTAGTCCGCTACCGTACCACTCCATGCCAGAGCAGCCTCATTTTCACGATAATCACGCAGCCATTGAATGACTTCCATTATAGCCCTCCCTTCTCTGACCTCAGCAAGACCTGACGGTTTATACAGTGTATGCCTTGCTCAAGAAGATGAGACATTTGCAATATCT
>DATMYU010000016.1:0-5260 GCA_035560775.1 Desulfosporosinus sp. | reverse complement strand
ACCTACAATAGTACAATGACCATATTATTTGATAAGAGGTGAATCACATGACTGAAAATCCACATGATCATAACCATGATGAGCATGACGCAGAAGAATTTGACACTGTCGTTCTAACAGATGATGAGGGAAAAGACCACGAGTTTCTTCATCTTGATACCTTGGAAATTGAAGGTTCTACATACTTTGTCTTGATGCCTATTTCGGAAGAAGAATCCGAAGATGAAGATGAGGAAGCCGAAGAGGCTATTATCCTTAAACTCGGCAAAGATGCTGAGGGTGGCGAAATGCTGCTTGACATCGAAGATGATGAAGAATGGGAAAAAGTGGCAGATGCCTGGGAAAATTTAGTAGAATCAGAAGAAGAATAAACACAACATTTTATATCCTTAATAGGAAGAACTCGCTGAGATCATATCGGCGAGTTCTTCTGGTTTTTGTTTAGGGTCCCTGTTCAGCATCACGGCGCTTTGCCATCCATAGGCGGCGACCTGGAACGTCCTGTCGAGTTGTTGTCAGAGCATTTCTTTCTAGCCTATTGGCTGAAAAGCGAAAATCTGGAGATAAACGCATCACTCTACGGAGATACTAACGTTGACCAAAGTAGTATTGGGGTGTTGGGAACAGAGGACAAGGCGGCTATGTAACTGTGAGGTTATAGTTGAGGCTAGAAAAATCGACGATTTGGATCAAGCTGGCACTTCTGATCATGAAGTGCGTATATAAAAAGAGGAACTGGCTTAAGGACAAGCTGGAAGAAACGCGTGTACTGTTCTATAATGAACCAAGATTCCGATGACGTTTTAAGGAAACCGAGTAGTTCCTAAGTCGTGATTCGTATGCTCAGGCAGATCGTATCTTACGCCTAGGGAGTTGAGGTCTTTCCTAAATATGCTGGAAAGAGAGAGTGGAAAGTTGTCCAATAAAAAAAAGACCATGGACATACGTATTGGAATTATTCTTGTTCTCTTAGTCGGGGGCTTAGGATTTTTGTCTTGGTGGACTTGGGCCACAAAGCCATACTCCCCCACGGGAAACAGTGAGAAGATCACGATTACCTCGGGAACAACTGCAGCGCAACTAGCGGAGGAATTACAACAGCGTCATTTAATACGCAGTGCATGGGCGTTTAGATATTTGGCGCGCTCACAGCAAGCTGATTTTAAGATTTATGTTGGCGATTATTTATTAGCACCTTTAATGTCCCCTGACGAAATGATTACAATCTTGTTTAAGGGTGCGCAATCCTCAGCAAACAACCGTGTAACCATTCCGGAAGGGTTTAGCACGGAACAAATTATCGCACTTCTAGTACAAAAGGGAATCGGAAGCAAAGCAGAGTTTACAAAGGTTGTTACGGAGGATGAGTTTACATACTCGTTTTTAAAGGGTGCGCCAAAGGGAATTCATCGTTTAGAAGGATATTTATTTCCCAATACCTATAATATTGATAAGAAAACAAGTCCCCATGCGGTAATTGATATGCTTCTTCAACAGTTTGCGAAAGAACTTACGCCAGAGGTTCAGAAACAACTCGTTACCATGAAACTTACCGTTCCTCAGTGGGTGACCTTGGGGTCTCTGGTTGAAAAAGAGGCGGCGAAGGAATCTGATCGACCATTGATTGCTTCAGTGATAATGAATCGATTAAAGATTAATAAACCCCTTCAAATTGATGCCACAATTCAGTTTTTATTGGGCACTCCAAAGCCGAAGCTCTATAACAAGGATCTTCAGATTCCTTCGCCGTATAATACCTACCTCCACCAAGGATTACCGCCGGGGCCGATTGCCAATCCTGGACACGCCTCCCTGAAAGCAGCCTTGTATCCGTCCAAAACCGATTTTCTATACTATGTGGCGAAAAAAGACGGTTATCATGTGTTTTCCAAGACGTATACAGAACATTTGGAAAACATAAAACTCTATCAGTGAGCTTTCTTGGTCATATTAAAGATTTGCTCGACGTCTTTGTCACCGCGACCGGACAGATTGACGATTATAATTTGGTCTGGGTTCATGGTAGGCGCGAGTTTAAGTGCATAAGCGATCGCGTGTGCGCTTTCGAGGGCCGGGATGATGCCTTCAGTTCGGGAGAGACGATGGAAAGCTTGAAGGGATTCATCGTCTGTAATGCTCACATACTCAGCACGACCGACATCCTTTAGGTAGCTGTGTTCGGGTCCGACACCGGGGTAGTCCAGACCGGCTGAAATGGAATGGGTGGCGAGGGGGTCTCCCTTTTCGTCTGCCATGACGTAACATTTAAAGCCGTGTAGGGTTCCTGGTGCTCCAGCAGTGAGGGGAGCGGCGTGTTTCCCTGTGTCAATTCCGAAACCGCCTGGTTCAACCCCGATGAGTCTAACGGTCGGATTCTTGATAAAGTTAGCAAACATGCCGATGGCGTTGCTGCCGCCGCCGACACAGGCCATGACCACATCAGGAAGTTTCCCCTCTGCTTCCAGTATCTGTTGGCGTGCTTCCCGTGAAATAATCGATTGGAAGTGTTTGACGAGGGTGGGGAAGGGATGAGGACCCACGGCGGAACCGAGCATGTAAAAGGTTGTTTCATAGTTAACTGCGAAGTCACCAAGGGCTGCGTCTACAGCATCTTTTAGGGTGCGTGTTCCTTTAGTAACGGAGATCACTTTAGCTCCTAAGAGTTCCATGCGGAAGACGTTAAGGGATTGGCGCTTTGTGTCTTCTTCTCCCATATAAATAACACATTCCATGTCGAAAAGTGCACAAGCTGTTGCGGTGGCTACGCCGTGTTGCCCGGCGCCGGTTTCGGCGATCACCCGTTTGACTCCCATGCGTTTGGCAAGTAACGCTTGGCCAAGGACGTTGTTGATTTTATGAGCACCGGTATGATTTAAATCCTCACGTTTAAGGTAGATTTTCGCGCCCCCTAATTGTTTAGAAAGTTTTTCGGCATAGTAGAGGGGGTTTGGGCGTCCAACATACTGACGGAGATAATAGTCAAGTTCCTCATTGAAAGCTGGATCGTCCTTATACGTTTCGAAGGCGTTATCCAATTGATTCAGGGCGTTTTGTAATTGGGGCGGGACAAAGCTTCCACCGTATTCACCAAAGTAACCTTTTTTCATAATTAAATCCCTCCATCTGCTAAATTGAACCATAAAAAAACTCTCCGCCCTCTTTTAGAAGGACGGAAAGTTAATTTCCATTATGCCACCTTTGTCGTACGGTATCTACATAGTAGAATGCCCATACTTTAAGCTTAGATACGAAGTAGGATACGATTCTCGTGCATTTAGTACAAATAAGCAGATGCGGAGAGTCGACCTCTCGATATCCGTGTTTCTGTAACGGGAAACCCCCGGTATCACCTACTGACGCAAGGCGTGTTCGGATTACGACTCTGAGATCCATTCGGTCTATAGGAAGTGTATCAGACTTTCACCTTCTCTGACTCGCTTAAACATTCCTCAAAGACTTACTAATTCCCATCATTGTCCTGCATGTTAATTTTCTGTATTGTAATATGGCAGGAGAGTTTCGTCAAGGGGTGTTGGGTACAAGAGTCTTTTAAAAACATCATTAATAGTAGCCTGCAAGTGCAAAGATTCTACACTTAGAAATACTAATCTGGTTAAAAGTTTACTAGTATTTCTTTGTTCATGATAAACTATAGATAAGCTGATTGAATTAGTCTTAAAGTAAACGTTAGGGGAATCTTGATGAAAAAACCTGAATTATTGGCGCCTGCAGGAGATTGGGAAAAGTTAAAATACGCACTGGCATACGGAGCGGATGCGGTGTATATGGGCGGTCAGGCGTTTGGGCTGCGGGCTTATGCGGGAAATTTTAGCCTTGAAGAAATGGAAAAGGCGGTTCGCTGGACGCATGGCTTAGGGAAGAAGATTTATGTAGCGGTCAACATTTTTGCCCACGAGTCGGATTTTGAGGAACTCCCGGCCTATCTGAAGCAGCTAGAAGGTCTTGAGGTGGATGGTGCTATTGTATCAGATCCTGGTGTAATTGTGATGGCTCGTGAAGTGGCTCCGGGGCTGCCATTACATTTAAGCACTCAGACGAATAACACGAATTCCTATTCGGTTCGTTTTTGGCTGAAGCAGGGGATCCAACGGGTCGTCCTTGCACGAGAACTGACGCTTGAGGAGCTGACGGCGGTACGTGCTAAAGTGGACGGAGGTTTAGAGATCTTCATTCATGGAGCGATGTGCATGTCCTATTCCGGGCGGTGTTTACTGAGCAACTATTTGACTGGACGGGATGCCAACCGGGGCGAATGTACTCAGCCCTGTCGTTGGGGGTATGCCTTGGTTGAGGAAAAGCGGCCGGATCAAATGTTTCCTATTGAGGAGGATGAACGCGGGACCTATGTCTTTAACTCGCACGATTTATGCCTCTTGCCACACCTCCCTCTGTTAAAACCTGTTAACATTGACAGCTTTAAGATTGAAGGACGGATGAAAAGCATTCAGTATGTTGCTAGTACAGTCAAGGTTTATCGGGATGCGATTGATACACTGTGGGATGAGGGAGAGGAAGCCTTTCAGAAGAAGCTCCCTCAGTGGTTGGAAGAGATGGATAAAGTCAGTCACCGGGATTATTCAGCAGGGTTTCTTTTCGGTAAGCCGGGGGCGAGTTCTCATAATTTAGAGTCCTCTCATTATGTCCGGGATTATGATTTTGTCGGGGTATGTTTAAGCGATGAGAAAACTGGAGACCACATAGTAGAGGAAAGCACGGCCTGGATTGAGCAACGAAACCACTTCAAGCGAGGTGAGGTTTTAGAAGTCCTAACGCCGCAGGGAATTTCTTGGTCATTCGAAGTTTCAGAGATGTGGGATGCTAAAGGAGTACCGATAGAAGTGGCTCGCCATGCCCAGCAAGTGATTAGGCTGAGTGTACCGGAGAAAGTTCTACCATATAGCATTCTACGCAGGGCAAAAAACGAGAAAAAATAGGCAAGATTAAGGGGGACGAGGGGATGGGTCTTTTAGATGAACAAAGAACTTCCCAAGTAAGCGGTCTGTTTTCGGATGCGGATGTTATTATTAATGCACGCTTGGAACGAGTGGAAATGCAAATGTTAGATAAACTGGTCGAAGGACTAGGTCATCTGGGCATTGTGACGACGACTAACAAAGCATTGGGTGAAGTCATGATTCAAACGACAAAGTATTGTTGGCCAGAGTTGAAGACGGCGATAGAGAACATGCCGTTTGAGATAGAATTTGTTTGATGAATTAGGAAAGAAATAGTTTGGAGA
>DATMYU010000015.1:0-7441 GCA_035560775.1 Desulfosporosinus sp. | reverse complement strand
AGATAGGGTAGAAAGTGAATTCAGGTACAAGGCACTTTATCTAAAAGAAAGGAAGACTACTATTGCCAATATCTTGCGAGGATTGCCATCCCCAGGTTCTGAAAATTCATGCAGATCTCCTACTTACTCTGAGCTTATTCTTCGCAGAAGGAGGAGAAAAGCTCCCTCAAACCATAGGCCCCCTCGTGAAATCTTGTACGGCCTTTGCCGAGTACTATAAACTTGATAAATTGCTTCTGTCGAAGGAAACCTTGGCTCAATGCTCTGGAGCAGATGACGCCTCGTACCTTCTTATGTGCTACGAGTTTAACCGCCTCTTTGTCGGCCCGACTGCTCCTGTTGCACCTCCCTATGAATCTGTTTATTTGTCCCCCGACCATTTAATGATGGGAGATCAAACATTAGCTGTCCGCAAGATCTACACGCAAGAAAACTTACAGGCTTCAGCTCAAGGGCATGAACCCGATGATTTCATAGCCACTGAACTTGAATTCGCGGCTTACCTTCTAAGTCGGCTTATGGATGCACAAGCAACAAGAAACGATCTTCAAATTCTACACTATAAGTCCCTATACCATGCGTTTTGGACACAACACCCTAGCCTTTGGTTAGGATTGTTTGCCCAGAGTATTAGCCAGTCAACCCATCATCCTCTGTTCTCCGCTTTAAGTGACGTTCTCGATACACTAACAACTCTTAAGCTCATTAAACATGAAGGAGGCCCTTTATGAAACTATCGCGACGCAAATTCCTTGGGGGAACAGCTGCGGCTGTCTCTAGCCTAAGCCTATTCAGTTTTAATTTGTTAACAAATTCCTCCTCTGTTGAGGCAGCGGATCCTACCTCCAAAACGATGAAAACGTTTCGGAATGTCTGTCCCCGCAACTGCTACGACACCTGTGGAACAATTAGCTATGTGCAAGACGGAATCCTGAAAAAAGTTGAAGGGGACCCTAAACATGGTTATACCAATGGAAAGCTTTGTCTGAAGGGATACGCTTATCCCCGCCGCATTTATAGCCCAGACCGCATCAAGTACCCTATGAAGCAGTCCCCCCGCGGTTCAGGCAACTGGACTCGCATCAGTTGGGATGAAGCCATGGATACGGTTGCCAAGAAAATCCTAGACTTAAAGAAACGCTACGGCTCCACACTTCCGATCTGCTTAGATACGTACTCCGGTAATATGGGTATTGTTCACTATGGCATTCAGGGGACTATGTCAAGCCTCGGCTACACAACCCGTACCGTAGGTACCCCTTGCTGGCCCGCCGGCATTGATGCCCAGACCTATGATTTCGGTACGCTTTATAATAATGACCCTGAAGACATGGTCAACGCCAAGTATCTTATTCTCTGGGGACAGAATGCTGCTTGGACAGCTATTCATAGCATCCCCTTTATTAATAAAGCTCGGGAACGCGGCGTTAAACTGGTTGTTATCGATCCGATCGTAACGTCGACCGCTTCAAAAGCGGATCTCTACGTTCAAATCAACCCCAGTACGGACGGTGCTCTCGCTTTAGGCATGGCGCGCTATATTATTGATAATAATTGGGTCGATTGGGAGTATGCCCGCGCCAACAGTGTTGGGTTCGATGAATGGGTGGACTATATCAAAAAATCCGTAACCTTAGACTGGGCTTCAGAAAAAACAGGGGTGCCCAAAGACATCATCATGGAAATTGCCCGAGACTATGCGACAGCCAAACCAGCCAGTATGTGGGTTGGCTACGGTATGCAACGCCACACTAACGGAGGCCAAAATGTTCGCATTATTGATGCTCTCGGCGTCATGACAGGCAATGTCGGAAAATCCGGTGGGGGGGTTAATTACGGTCACTTAGAAACCTGGGGCTTTAACTATAACACCATGGCCAACCTTGCACCTAAGGGGTCGAAAGGGTTTATTAGTCCGGATGGCAAAGAAGGCGATCGTAACATCAACATAAATAACTTTGCGCACGATGCCTCCGCTCAAAATGACCCTCCAGTAAAAATGCTGTGGTTGGCGTGTCGTAATTCTGCCTCCCAAAATCCTGACACTCATGCCATTGAGAAAATGTTTGCCTCCATGGAATTTGTCGTTACCGTAGATTCGTTTTTCACCAAAACCGTCGAAATGTCCGATCTTGTCTTACCAGCAACCACCCATTTTGAGGATTGGGATGTCATGGCCAGCTATTGGCACTATTGGGTTGGCATTAATCAACGAGCTATAAACCCCTTGTACGAGTCAAAAAGTGATGTTGAAATCGCCATAGAACTTTCTAAAAAGATGAATACCCTAGAACCTGGTTCTTGTACCTTCCCAACTTCAGGAACACCTGAGGAATGGTTAGCTAAAGAATTCAACCCCGCAATACTCCAAATGCTTGGCATTAAAGATTATAAAGAACTAATTGATGGGCCTCGCAAGGCAAACATGCCTTCCGCCTCCTGGTCTGATGGAAAATTTCGAACCCCTTCTAAAAAGATTGAAATTCACAGCGAACTCGCCGAGAAAAACGGATTGCCAGCCCTTCCGATCTGGGTCGAAGAGATGAAAACCCCAGAGAAATATCCAATCCGCTTTATGACACCCCATCCACAACATGCAATCCACTCTCAGTTTCAAAACCTGGACTGGATGATGACCACAAACCCC
This sequence comes from Desulfosporosinus sp., assembly GCA_035560775.1. Classification (GTDB taxonomy): domain Bacteria; phylum Bacillota; class Desulfitobacteriia; order Desulfitobacteriales; family Desulfitobacteriaceae; genus Desulfosporosinus. The sequence goes on along the minus strand of DATMYU010000015.1, from coordinate 4,794 downwards.
GAGCCCAAGGTGGAGATTCACCCTGTTCTAGCCGCCAAATACGGTATCAATGAAGGAAATATGGTTAAAGTCTACAATGACCTGGGTTCAATTACCGTCAAAGCCCACCTAACCCGGACGACCTCCACCAATGTCATCGTCTCCTATGAGACTTGGTATAAAAACTCTAACTTCAATGTTAATTACACCTTAAAAGCGACTCCCAGCGATATGGGAAAACAAGCGACCGGGAACGACGGGTTAGCCTTTCACGATAATTTCGTAATGATTGAAAAAGCATAAGGAGGAATCCCTTTGACTAAACAGCTTGGCTTTTTACACAACTCAGAGAAATGTGTGGGCTGTCGGGGGTGTGAAATGGCCTGTAAAAACGAGTATCAAATTGAGGCAACCCCTCAGTGGCGTAAAGTTTTCCAACTCCGTGAAGACGATTTCTCTCTTCCAACCCGAATGTTTTTCTCAATGGCCTGTAACCACTGCGCGAATCCAGAATGTCTCCGTGTTTGCCCAGTAGAGGCCTACACCAAACGAGACGATGGTATTGTAATCCATGATCCTAATCGCTGCATTGGCTGTCGCTTATGTACCATGGCCTGCCCATATGATCGTCCCCAATTTAACCCGGCTAAAAAGAAAGTCGAGAAATGCAATTTGTGTTATCAGCGGATTGACAACGGGGAAAAGCCGGCATGTGTCGCCGCCTGCATTCCGGGTGCCCTAGAACTTGTAGAAATCAATGCTAGTCTCGACCAGAAAACCGGTGTACTAAAGACCTTACCCGGGCTACCCAGCCCAAAAATCACAACGCCGTCCATTCGGTTCATCGGGCCGCTTCAAGGCCAACAAATTAGGAGGGATTAACCTATGGGAGATTGGGAATGGCCCTTAATTCTTTTTACCGTTCTTGGACAAATCGCGATCGGGATAATCCTCATGCTCTGGTATCTCGACCGTGAAGTTGATCAGCTTGATGCTAAATTGTTCAAACAAGGTGTCCTTGTTTCTGGAGTCCTATTAGCACTTGCACTGTTAGCTTCACTTTTTCATCTGGGACATCCAGAAGCGGCCTACCGCTCTTTAGCTCATCTTAGCTCCTCTTGGTTAAGCCGCGAAATCCTCTTTTTCCTGCTCACGTTCCTTGCCTGGATCTACCTTTTTTGGCAGTCAAGACACCTTACAATCATCCGTACTCTCGGACCAGGCGCCACACCCATCACAACTGCTGAAATTGCAGCGGGGAAACAACAATCTGCTAACCATTCTCTCGGATTAGGTATCACTTCTATACTAGGTCTATTGGGTATTGCCAGCAGCGCTATGATTTACGTTCTCCCTCGTGTTCCTGCTTGGAATAATGTCGGCCCCGTTCTTTTCTTTCTACTCACCACAGGATTGCTAGGCGCTCTGGTAACTTTGGTGTTAGGAGGAAAATTGCTCCAAACTGTCCAAAAGAAGCGTCTTCTTCAATGGTCACTCGGGTGTACGATTCTAAGCCTACTCCTCTATGTTGTTTATGGTTCGATGCTAAATGGAAGCGCAGAAGGAACGGCTTCCTTAAACTTCCTTTTGAACAGCCCTCTATTTTGGATCCGTGCTCTTGTGGGTTGGTTGGCCCCGCTCCTGCTTCTAGTTAGCATTCTCAAAAAACCTCAACTCGACAAAACTACTCTTATCTTAACCGTTACTCTATTAGCCGTTTTAGGAGAAGTCTTGGGCCGAGCACTTTTCTACCTTAGTGCAACAGGTATTCATATTACCGCCTTGTTCTAAGTAATGATTTCTCGAATTTAGAGCCCTGAAAGTTTGTAAAACTGATCACAAACTTTCAGGGCTCTTTATTTTATAATGAGCAAATTTCATTTCTTCACATACTTAAAGGTTTTTTGGTGAACTTTAACGAATAATCCATTAAAGAACATTGCGTCGATAAAGGGGCTTAACTATGAAGTTTCATCAAAATATCTGCCCTCGTAACTGCTACGATACGTGCAGCATCATTAGCACTACACGCAATGGTGTCCTTATTTCTATTGAAGGCAACCCCCATCACGGACATACCTTGGGCAAACTCTGTCCGAAAGTCATGGATGATGTGAAAAGGGTTTATAGTCCTGAGCGCATCCGTTACCCCATGCGCCAGAGGGGCCGTTATAGCGGTTTCTGGGAGCGAATTACGTGGGATGAGGCATTGAGCCTTATCACAGAAAAGATTCTTGATCTCAAGGAGCAGTCTGGAACCTCTTTACCATTGGCCCTGAATAAGTACTCTGGTAATTTTGGTGTTTTGCACAATGCAATAGAAGGTCTCTTCACAGGCATCGGAGCCACTACAAGAGCTGTGGGATCCCCATGCTGGTCGGCGGGAGTCGAAGCTCAAACCTTAGACTTTGGAACGTTCTTTTGTTCGGACCCGTTGGATATGGCTAAGGCTAAATTAATTTGGCTCTGGGGAGTAAACCCTGCCTGGACAGCCGTTCACCAAATGCCGATTATTTTCGATGCCATTGATCAGGGCGCAAAAGTTGTTTGTTTCGATACGCATTTTAGTGCCACGGCCGCGCGATCTCATCAATTTATACAAGTCCGTCCAGGAACCGATGGCCTTCTAGCTTTAGGGTTTGCCAAGGTTCTTCTGGAAGAAAACCTCATAGATCCCAACCTCGGTAGCTATTCATTAGGGCACGAAGAATTCCTCCACTATCTCAAAACCGAAATTTCCCTTGCTAACTGTTCCGAAATCACGGGAGTTTCGGCATCAACCATTCGAGAACTTGCACTCGAATACGGTCAAATACATCCCGCTTGTATCTGGGCAGGGTTTGGCTTACAGCGTTACACCAACGGAGGACAAACTCTGCGCGCTATAGATGCTTTAGGGGCGCTTGCTGGACACCTGGGTGAACAAGGAGGGGGGGTTCAATACGCCCAATTCGAAACCTGGTGTTTTTCCAAGGCAATCCAGAATCCATCTCATCCAAGCAATAGATCTTCCAACGCAGATCAAGCCACTATTGACAACCTAACTCTGAATCAACAACAGCCGGATCGACTCCTAAATATTAATCGTTTTTCAGAGGAAGCTCTCAACTGTAGCGATCCCCCCATCAAAATGCTCTGGATTTCCGGAAGAAACCCTCTTGCCCAGGATGGTAATTTGCAGCAATGGCAAAAACTGATCAACCAACTGGATCTGATCGTCGTAAGTGACCTCTTTCATTCCAAGTCCTCCGAAGCGGCCGATCTTTTTCTTCCGATTACGACCCATTATGAACACTGGGATTTAAATGCGGGTTATTGGCATTATTGGGTAGGAGTTAACGAGCCTGCTATTCTTCCGGTCGGTGAATCTCGCTCTGACTTACAGATTGCGTGGGATGTTTCCTCCCGATTAAATAAACTTAAACCCGGAAGTTGCACTTTTCCCACATCCGGTGACGAAAAAGAAACCCTTTTACGTGAAATCAGTCCCCAAATGTTAGAACTGCTGGGTTTAAAAAATTCTGAAGACATTCTCAAAGGCCCCATTCGAGCAAAGTTCCCTCGCACCGCTTGGGAAAATCGGGCCTTTTCAACTCCTTCAGGACGCTATGAATTTTTCTCTGCCCAAGCTGCCAACGCCCATCTTTCTCCTCTTCCAATCTTTGTACCCCCTCTTTCTCCTTCCAACAATACCCCGTTACGCCTTTTGACTCCGCATCACTACTCTACCATTAACTCTCAAACATATGCTTTAGACACTCATAAGACTCAGTATGTCTTACATCTTGCACCAGAATTAGCCCAACATTATGCTTTAGAAGCTGGTGACCGGGCTCAAATCTGGAATGAATTGGGGTTTTTAGACGTAATAATTGAACCTGAATTTGGCATTTCAATGGATACTGTGCTTATTTTCCAGGAACACGTTGCAGGGAATTCCCCCCTAAATTGCTTACTAGGAGCCCCCTTAACCGATATGGGACAGCTCACTCATGGAGCCCCAGGGCTAGCGCTCAATGAAACCTTTGTGAATTTGCGAAAAATCTAGTTAAAATGGAGCGAAATACTTTTATGGTTAAACAATTAGGTTTCTTACTGGATGTTAATCGGTGTCTTGGCTGCGGAGCCTGCGTCAAAGCCTGTCAAAATCATAATCAGTTGCCTCCAGCTCTTAGCTGGCGTCGAATTCGCAGGGTGCAGCAACTCACAAAGGACCACATTCAGATGTTTTATTTATCCACTGCCTGCAATCATTGTGGCGATCCAGAATGCCTACGGGTCTGCCCGTTTGGAGCCTATGCCAAACGCCGCGATGGTATCGTCTTGCATCTTCCCGAAAAGTGTACGGGCTGTAAGTCCTGTGTTGCCTCTTGTCCCTTTGGAGCTCCCCAAATCAATCCTCTGACGAACAAAGCAAGTAAATGCCAACTCTGCTATGAACGATTAGATCAGGGAATGTCTCCTTTTTGTGTTCAAGCTTGCCTAACTGGAGCGCTTGAGCTCAAAGAACTGAAAGACATTCCAACAAACCAGCTTCTAAGGCTTACTGCCTCAGTACCGAGCCTTGGGTTGACACGACCTTCTGTTTTCTATAAGCTGCCAAGAGCCACTAGAGTCTGAAAACCTAACCAGATCATAGATTAGACTAAAGAAAACTTGGCTGGCCATGGATGGCCGAGTGTCCTTGTAACCATGGATGATGAGAAAGGACCCGCAGGCGTCGGCTGTCGCCTAGTTGCGCTTATAACACCCGAGCTATGCCATCCAACTTATATTTTCTGCCCTGGAATAAGCATTATTCATTCACTTATACTT
>DATMYU010000014.1:0-9107 GCA_035560775.1 Desulfosporosinus sp. | reverse complement strand
GAATATGACTCATTGCTTAAACATATGTGTGAAAACATTCATATGCATTCTTACGTGACAATAGGGGGTGTTCTGAAATAATAAATTTCTGGATGTTCTTTGGTAATTTGAGATGATCTATTCTTTTAAAACTAGCGTTTTTTTGAATAAAAGCAAAAATCCTCCCCCTAATACAAGGGAGGAATGCTATAAGGTTGGTTTAGGGAAACCCTTGTTCCAACTGCCCCGGCGAAAGCAGGGAGTTTATTAACATATAAGGGAGGTAGAAGGATGGCTCATAAGAGTATTTTAGTGGTCGGTGGGGGAGTAAGTGGACTCACGGCCGCAATAGAAGCTTCCGAGGCGGGAAGTGAAGTCTATCTGGTTGAACAAAAATCCTATCTTGGTGGTAAAGTGGCCCAGATATACGAGTATTTCCCCAAATTGTGTCCTCCAAACTGTGGGTTGGAGATTAACTTTAAAAGGATCAAGCAAAATCCCCAGATCAGAATTTTCACTTTATCTGAAATTGAAAAGATTGAGGGTAAAGAAGGGGATTTCATGGTCACAGTAAAATCGAATTCCAGTCACGTAAACCAGAACTGCACTGCTTGTGGCAAGTGTGCTGAGGTGTGTCCAGTAGAGAGGGCAAACGAATTTAATTACGGATTAGATAAAACCAAGTCTATCTTCAAAGCCCATGAGTTTGCTTTTCCTATGAAGTACGTGATTGACGATAAGGTTTGTCTGGGTGCAGAATGCGGAAAATGTGTATCTGCCTGTCAGTATGATGCCATAGAATTAGACATGGCTCCTAAAAGCATTAACTTAAAGGTTGGTGCTATTGTATGGGCAACGGGTTGGGAACCCTATGATGCTGAAAAAATTGATTATTACGGTTATGGTCAGCACCAGAATGTGATTACCAATGTGATTATGGAGCGATTGGCGGCCCCCAATGGTCCAACCAAAGGTAAAATTGTACGTCCGTCTGACGGAAAAGCTGTTGAAAGCATTGCTTTTGTTCAGTGTGCTGGATCTCGTGATGAAAATCACCTGGCCTATTGTTCCGGAGTTTGTTGCATGGCTTCTTTAAAGCAGGCAACTTATATCAAGGAACAAAATCCCAATGCCAAGGTCTGTATGTTTTATATAGATGTCAGGGCGATGGGTAAACATGAAGAGTTTTACACTAAGGTACAAGATAGTCTTACTCTGATTAAAGGAAAGGTTGGCGAGATCACAGAGGATCCGCTGACAAATGATTTATTCGTTCAAGTAGAGGATCAAGTAACCGGGAAATTCACGAAGGAAAAATTCGACATGGTTGTCCTGGCTACAGGAATAGTACCTGCTACAGTTGGGATAAAAGTGCCTGTCGAAATAACTTATGATGAGGATGGCTTTATTGCTACTGATTCACAGCAACCCGGAATTTACGGCGCTGGATGCGTTAAGAAGCCAATGGATGTTGCCTCATCGGTAAAAGATGCCACGGCTGCAGCGCTTAAGGCTATTCAATCTACGGTGAGGAGGTAGCTCAATGGATAAAAAAACAGGTGTTTATATCTGCACAGGCTGTGAGATTGGAGACTCGCTTGATATAGCGGCCCTGTCCAAGGTTGCCACCAAGGAAGGGAAAGTCCCAGTTTGCAAGACGCACTCCTTTATGTGCGGGTCAGAAGGATTAGCACTAATTAAGAGTGATATTGAGAGTGAGGGTGTTAATACAGTAGTTATCGCCGCTTGTTCACCTCGCGTCAATTATGATGTTTTCGATTTCGGACCATCTATAATAATGGAAAGAACAAATCTAAGAGAACAGATCACCTGGTGTCATCCAGCCAATGATGAAGATACCCAGATGATGGCTGAGGATAGCCTTCGGATGAGTCTCGCCAAAGCAAAACACACTGAATTAACCGAGCCTTACCAGGGTGAAAATATGGTGAAAACTATATTAGTAGTTGGTGGCGGCCTGACTGGTATAACTGCCGCTCTAGAGGGGGCAAAAGCTGGATATAAAACAGTTCTAGTGGAGAAAAATCCGACTCTTGGTGGCTGGATGAACGGTTTATTCAAACAAGCTCCGCAGAAGTCGCCGTATACTGGTCCAGAAGAGGTTGATATTGCTGAAAGAGTTAAAGAACTTGAAGCTCATCCGGATGTAACTGTCTATGTCGGTGCTGAAATGCAAGAGATTGCCGGCGCTCCAGGCATGTTCGATGTTACCATTAATCAGAATGGGAATATCATTACAGAAAGAATTGGCTCGGTTATTTTGGCTACAGGAGCCGTTCCTTATGATCCGACAAACTTAGGTCACCTGGGCTATGGAAAGTACGAGAATGTTATCACGGGACAAAAATTGGAAGAACTGGCTTCTAAAGGTAAAATACTGCGCACTGACGGTAAAGAAGTTCAGAGTATAGCCTTCATTCAATGTGCTGGTTCACGGGATCCTGAACACTTGCCATATTGCTCAGGGACATGTTGTGTGGAGTCCTTGAAACAGGCGACATATTTGAAGGAACAGAACCCAGAAGCAACGGTCTATATTTTCAATAAAGATATTCGGACGCCTGGCCAATATGAGCGTCTCTACAAGAGAGTGCAGAAAGATGGAGCGATTTTCGTCAGAGGAGAAATTACCAGTATCCAAGAAGATGATGAGAAGAACTTGATCATAGAAGCAGCGGATGTTTTAAGTGGATCGGGAATTAACACTGAGAGTGTAGACTTGGTGGTTCTGGCTACCGGAATGGTACCTACCACTGCCTTTGGAGAGAATCTCATCGAGCAGGTTGAATCGGATGAAAGCGACAAAACGGATTGCGAATCATCAGTTGAACCAGTTATTTTAAAGTCTAACCTCTTGAACCTGGCTTATCGGCAAGGACCGGAGATGCCGACTTTAAAATATGGTTTTCCTGACTCCCATTTTATCTGCTTCCCGTACGAAACTCGCCGTACAGGTATTTATGCGGCTGGCAGCGTAAGAGCGCCGATGGATGAAATTTCTTCCATTGAAGATGCAACAGGAGCAGTTATGAAGGCCGTTCAATGTATCGAATTGAGCGCGACAGGAGCAGCAGTGCATCCTCGAGTAGGGGATATGTCTTTCCCAGATTTTGCGATGCAACGATGTACTCAGTGCAAGCGATGCACAGTGGAATGTCCTTTCGGAGCTATAAACGAAGATGAAAAATATAATCCTCTGCCAAATCCTACACGTTGTCGTAGGTGCGGAATCTGTATGGGTGCTTGTCCTGAACGGATTATCTCCTTTAAAAACTATTCTGTGCCCATGGTCGGCAACATGATTAAGGCTATTGAAGTGCCCGATGAGGACGAGGAAAAACCAAGAATCTTAATCTTTGCTTGTGAAAACGATGCCTATCCTGCTTTAGATATGGCAGGTATCAATCGACTCAATTATAATGCATGGGTGCGCGTTATCCCAGTGAGATGTCTAGGATCGCTGAACATAGTATGGATAGCTGATACTATGTCACAGGGAATTGATGGAATACTTCTCCTTGGATGCAAACATGGCGATGATTATCAGTGCCATTTCATACAAGGTAGTGAGTTAGCTGAGGTCAGGTTAGGGAAGGTCGCAGAAACATTAAACAGACTGGACCTTGAGTCTGATCGGGTGCGAATGGAGCAGATATCCATCGCTGATTATGACAAAATACCAGATATATTGGACAGCTTTGCCAAGAGGCTGGACGAACTCGGTCCCAACCCTTACAAAGGGTTCTAAGCCCTTGAATAGGAAAGGAGGATTATTATGGCTGAAATATTAGACGTATCTCTAGAAATGAGAGATTATATTGTTTCTTCAGGGGCCGAGACGCTCAGCGAATGCATGCAGTGCGGTCTCTGTACGAATCTTTGTCCTTGGAGACTAGTTCATGGCGAGGTTAGTGAGTCATTCAACATCCGTAAGATGCAACGGCAGGCCCAACTTGGTCTAGATGGCTTCGATGAAGAAGAGGTGCTTTTTGCTTGTGTCACATGTGGTATGTGTCAGGTAAACTGTCCCAGAGAAGTCAAAATTATAGATAACGTAATTGGCATGCGTAACACTACGGCTGGGGCAGGTTTTATACCGAAGATTTTGAAGCCCGTCGTGAGTAGTGTCCGCTCCAACGGTAATCCTTGGATGGGGGCAGAGGATAAACGGGCTGAATGGCAGGAAGGCCTGGATATACCGACTTTTTCAGAGGATACTGAGTACCTGCTTTATGTCTGCTGTAACTCTTGTTACGATCCACGCGGTAAGAAAATTGCCAAAAGTGTGGTCAATCTCTTACAAAAAGCTGGGGTTAGCTTCGGTGTTTTGACAGCAGAAGAAAAATGCTGTGGTGAGAGCATGCGTAAACTTGGAGACGAAGAGCTTTACCAACAGCTTGCTGAATCAAACATTAGTTTGTTCAATGGAAAAGGCGTGAAAAAAATTATTACCACGTCTCCTCATTGCTTGGATACATTCAAAAAAGATTACCCTGAACTTGGCGGAGAATTTGAAGTAATCCATTATTCTGAACTACTAGGCAATCTTCTAAAGGAAGGTAAGCTAGCCTTTTCAGCAGAACAAGCTAAAAAAGTAACTTTCCACGATCCATGTTACTTGGGTCGCCACAATCAGGTTTTTGATTCCCCAAGGGAACTTCTTCAAGCTGTTCCGGGCCTAGAACTTGTAGAGTTAGAGAGAACTAAGCGCAATAGTCTTTGTTGTGGTGGTGGCGGCGCCCGAGTTTGGGCTGAGGTACCGGCTGGAGAACGATTTAGTGAATTACGGATTATTGATGCTGTGGATAAAAAAGCGGACATTTTAGTCACCGCTTGCCCATATTGCATCACAATGCTTGTTGATGCCTGCGCTGGTCTGGAAAAGGGCGATGTACTGCAAGTCATGGAAATGTCCGAATTTCTAAGCTCAGCTTTATAAGATCCTTAAGATTTGATTAAGTTGTTTTGCTTCTTTGTTCCATAACTGGAGATGCTATGACTTGCTATGATATTTGTCAACCTGAAGGTTAGTGGGTAATGAGGTTTCTACACAGGACCACAAAATTTGTAGGTTGGTAGAGTATCATAGCTAAATTAATAAGGTATTTCGAAAGGGGGGATGTCAGAAACTTCTGTTTATGCTGTGTCTCTTCCAGAAAGACATTGTGACGCTGACTTTGACTAGGATAAACACCCGTTTCTGTTGTCGACTCACTTATTCGAAATAAAATTTAGGAGGACGAAAACTTGTCTACATCTAAACTTGTAGCTCCACATGGCGGAAAATTAACACCGGTATTGCTACCAGAATCACAACGTGCCGATGCTTTGGCAAAAGCAAAAACATTACCGACAATTCGTATGACATCCAGAGAAACATCGGATCTCTTAATGATTGGTATGGGTGCATTTAGCCCATTAACCGGATTCATGGATAAAGCAAATTACGAAAGTGTTGTAGCCACAAAACACTTGACGAATGGATTGGCTTGGCCTCTCCCAATCACCTTATCCGTCACGAAAGCGCAAGCTGACAAACTTACCATGGGAATGGAAGTTGCTTTAGTTGACGATGAAACAGATACCTATGCCGGGATCTTAACGGTTAATGATAAATATGAATATAACAAAGACGCCGAATGCAAAGCCGTTTTCTTCACCAATGATCCAGAACATAATGGCGTTCAAAAAGTCATGGCTCAAGGAGACATCAATGTTGGTGGTTCGTTGGTAACCTTTAGCCAACTCGGTTATGCAAAAAAATACGGTGACTATTATGCTACACCAGAGCAAACCAGAGCCTTGTTTGATTCCAGAGGCTGGGCAACGGTTGCAGCGTTCCAAACACGAAATCCTCTGCACCGTTCGCATGAATACCTCTGCAAACTAGGAAACGAAGTTTGTGATGGACTTCTGATCCACCCAATCGTCGGAAAGCTCAAAGAGGGCGACATTCCGGCTGAAACCCGTCTGGAATGCTATGAAGTTCTGTTAAAGAATTACTTCAACCAAGATACAGCCGTGATGAGAGTCTATCCGATGGAAATGCGCTATGCAGGACCAAGTGAAGCCATTCTGCACTCCATTTTCCGTCAAAACTTTGGCTGCAGCCACATTCTGGTTGGACGCGATCACGCTGGAGTAGGCGACTATTATACAGCGTATCAAGCCCAAGAATTGTTCTTACAATTCAAACCAGGTGAACTCCTTTGTCAACCCTTGAACGTCACAGCAGCCTTCTATTGCAACAAATGCGAAGGCATGACCACCGAAAAAACGTGCCCACACGGCAAAGAAGATCATCTCAACATCAGTGGAACCAAGCTCAGAGGAATGTTAGCTAAAGGTGAGCTTCCTCCCAGCCAATTCAGTCGTCCAGAAGTCTTAAAAATTCTGGTCAAGTACTACGCTTCCAAATAAGCAGAGCGCAGGAAATGGAAGTGCGAAACAACTCGCACTTCCTAAAATATACAAATAATGGAGGTTAAACCTATGCCGAGTTTTGTAATTGCAGAAAAGTGTGACGGATGTAAAGGGCAAGATAAGACAGCCTGCATGTATGCCTGTCCAAACGACCTGATGGCTCTAAACAAAGAAACAATGAAAGCTGTCAACCTTGATTCTTGGGCTTGCTGGGAATGTCTTTGCTGTGTAAAAGCTTGCCCACAACAAGCCATGGATCTACGTGGATACGCAGATTTCGTACCCCTAGGTGCCAGCGTAACCCCATTACGCGGATCTGACAGCATTATGTGGACCGTTAAATTCCGTAATGGCATGACCAAACGCTTCAAATTCCCAATCCGTACGACCGAAGAAGGAACCGCTGTTCCTGATGGCGGATTTCCTACCACCGCAGACATCGACAGCGCGGATCTGTTCACAGAACCCGCTTCAACCTTAGGTACACCCTTATGGACGTACAAAAAGTAAGCATAACTATGGGAAAATGAATAGGGAGGTTAATATAAATGCCGATGAACATTGAAACAGTGGAAGTAACAACCGATCTCCTCATAATTGGAGGAGGCATGGGATCTTGTGGAGCAGCGGTAGAAGCCGCATACTGGGCTAAAAAACACGGAATTAAAGTAACCTTAGTCGATAAAGCATCTCTGCCACGTTCTGGTGCCGTTGGAATGGGATTGTCCGCCATCAACCAATACGTAGGTATCGCTGAAGGCTTAAATACCGTTGAAGATTATGTCAAGTATGTTAAATACGATCTCATGGGGGTAGCCCGTGATGACTTAGTCGCTAACATTGCCCGTCACGTCGATGGCTCGGTTCATCTCTTTGAGAAATGGGGTCTCCCCATCTGGAAAGATGACGAAGGCAAGTATGTTCACGAAGGTCGTTGGCAACTGATGATCAATGGAGAATCCTATAAAGTGATCGTTGCTGAAGCCGCTAAAAATGCTATTGGAGACGAAAACATCTATGAGCGCGTCTTCATCACCGAGCCGATCCTTGAAAATGGGAAAATCGTGGGAGCCGTGGGCTTCAGTGTTCGTGAAAACAAATTTTATGTCTTCAAAGCCAAGGCAGTCATCTGTGCCATGGGTGGTACCGTCGGCGTCTTCAAACCGAAATCCACAGGAGAAGGCATGGGACGTTCTTGGTATCCACCGTTTTCCACAGGATCCTCCGCTTATTTCACACTCAAAGCGGGCTGTGAAATGACCTGCCAAGAAGTCCGCTTTGTACCGATTCGTTTTAAAGACGCCTACGGCCCAGTCGGAGCTTGGTTCTTACTCTTCAAATCCCGGGCAACCAATGCCCTCGGAGAAAACTACATGGTCACTCGCAAGGATGAATTGACGAAGTATGGCAAATACGGCGCAGCTAAGCCAATCCCTGCCAACCTACGTAATCTCTTAGGCATGATGGACATCAAAGAAGGCAAAGGACCCCTCTTCATGCGTACAGAAGAAGCCATTGCCAATATCGCCAAAGAGTATGAAGGCGACCAAAAGGCCTTCAAGAAAAAGATGAAATCACTGGAAAACGAAGCTTGGGAAGATTTCTTAGATATGACCATTTCGCAAGCCTTACTTTGGGCAGCAAGCAATGTTGAGCCAGAAGTAAAATCGTCGGAAATTGCCGCCACGGAACCTTACTTCATTAGCTCGCACTCCGGAGCATCCGGTGCCTGGGTTTCTGGACCAGAAGATCTGTCCGGCGGGACAGAGTATTTCTGGGGCTATGCCAACATGACAACCGTACCGGGACTCTTCGCCGTGGGTGATGCCTCAGGAGCATGCTCGCATAAGTTCTCTTCAGGAACACACGCTGAAGGACGTATTGCGGCCAAAGCGGCAGTTAAGTACGTTTTGGACAACAATACCCCCATCGAGATCGATCCTAAAGTCATTGAAACTATCAAAGAGACCATCTACAAACCATTGGCTACCTTTGAAGCACACAAAGACTTCACCACCGATGTGACCGTCAATCCGAACTATATCCTGCCGCAGATGTTCATGATGAGACTGCAAAAGATCATGGATGAGTATGTAGGTGGAGCTGGTTCTAACTTCGCATTTAATACAGCCTCCTTGGAAAAAGCAACCGAACTCTTGGAATTCCTCAAAGAGGATCAGGAGAAACTAGCGGCTAGGGATCTGTATGAATTGTTGAGAGTTTGGGAAAATAGACACAGAATCTGGCAAGCAGAAGCTCATATACGTGCGGTGTTGTTCCGTGAAGAAAGCCGCTGGCCGGGATATTACCTCCGGACAGACTTCCCAGCAATGGATGAAGAAAACTGGAATTGCTTCGTCAATATGAAGTGGGATCCATCGAATGACGAATGGACAGTCTTTAAACGTCCAGTTCTGAATCCGTTTGGTATTGAATAATCCGACGATCTAATATCGACTAATAGAGGGGATGGGTGCATATTTCGGCTTATGCGGAATTTGTATCTATCCCTAATTTTTTACGAGTTAGAGGGCAAAAGTTCAACTAAGGCAACCCTTCCCGCCATCATGGCGCACAAGCCATCTGGGCAGCGGTCTCTTTTCGCCATCTTTGGCTACAGGGACGCACAAGCCATCTGTGACCAGCGCCTGTAGGTTTGGCGCTAGCTTTAGTTTTCTTTATAG
>DATMYU010000013.1:0-8942 GCA_035560775.1 Desulfosporosinus sp. | reverse complement strand
AATTCCGTAACCAATTCTCTGCGCTCATTCTTCCAAAGAGGCAGACTAAGCTTCAGGCCTGCATTATTACAGACTTTTTCCTCCCAAAGCCCATGTTCTTCTAGATCGATATCGCCAAACACAACTGCCTGTACTCCTTCTCCCTTAAAATGACAAAGAGCGGTTACAAACTCAGCTTCATAAGCGTCCCACGTTGCTGATCTTATTTCAATGGGCAGTCCTAAGGCTTCAGCTTGTAGTCGCACAAAGGGAAGAGACAGCCCGTGCGAACGCGATTTAAAGCCTGTCTCATTGAACATTGTGAAAAGCTTTACTGGCTGACCTATACGTGAAGCGCGGTATAACGCCATGCATGAATCTTTTCCGCCGCTCCATGAGCAAACAAACTTACTGTCATTAACGTTATCTTTCCAATTTTCAAATGACATAGATATACCTCCCTCGTATAATCAAATTAGTTCCTGACCCCACGATTCCTGAATATATGGGAACGCGGGGTATTTTTATAACCATTGTTAACTGGAAATTTGAATGGGAATTGCCAACCGTCGAAAGAGAACCCCACCGATAGTAGCAGGTCGGTTGGATTAAGGCCTCATTAAGACGAGTGCTGATTAGGCGAGGTTGTTAACCGGTTATGGTGAAGTATAATATTTATAGGAAGGTCGATGAGTAGCTTGACACTGAGGAAATAGTTTTGTGCACACTTTTTTCGTTCCTCAAGGTATTTTTCGTTGTTCGATATATAGACCCTTGTTAGCTCCTAGAGCTAAGCGTTGGGTACTAGGCTTGAGAGCTTAGAGCCCTCAAGCCTAGTACCCAAGCTTAGTCTGTTCAAGCTTAGCTCTGCCCTGGAATAAGCATTATTTCATTCATCAGTGCTACCGCTTAAGCGGCATGGGGGTCAGTATAGGTATAACAAAAAGACCTTCTTGCGAAGGTCTTAACTCTATCAATACATAACCATCTAAGGTTCCTAAGAACCACTGATGACATCGTTCGATATGTCTCCCCCCGAAAGAACACTATCTTATTCATCTGTGACCTGTAGATCTACTGGCTCAACCTCATCTTACTCCCCATACCTTCCTAAAGGTTCCTTCCTTCAGGGGGTTTCTATGGGTTTCATCTGCCTTACAGTAGTTGGGGGGCTACAGTGGTTTTAACCACGTCCCTTTGTATTCCAACTGGGAAACCTGTTGGAATCTTTGCATAATTTTCTATCTTTAAGGATATATCTTGGAGTCAAGCCTGTCAATACAATTAAAGGGAAATTTTCTTACTATAGAGCTTATGGTAGGAATCCCGGGCGAACACAAGTTTTTCCAATTCCG
Organism: Desulfosporosinus sp.; assembly: GCA_035560775.1. Classification (GTDB taxonomy): domain Bacteria; phylum Bacillota; class Desulfitobacteriia; order Desulfitobacteriales; family Desulfitobacteriaceae; genus Desulfosporosinus. Next base: position 7,608 of record DATMYU010000013.1, on the reverse strand, counting down.
TCATCTTCATATTCCGAGCTTTAATTCCGGCTTCTTTCATCCTCTGTAAACCAGTTTGGAGACTTTGAAACCACTCGTCATAATACCCCGACCTCACACCCGCATAACCGGAACGGGCAGAGGAAAAATGCCCTTGCATTGGCTATTATTGTCGTATCGTTAAAATAACATTGCTTAAGGTTGAACTATTTATTCAAGCCAACCATTCCTATTATTTGGAATTCCTTCATGTTATACTAGACATGAAGGAGGGATGCTCTTGCGCCTGTGGAAAAATCGTTTAGATCCCAAAAGTGATATTATTTTTAAACGCCTTTTTCGTGATCGACAGATTTTAATTCCCTTTCTGAACGATACCCTTCACCTAAATGGCCCGGATCGGATTGCGGATGTGACTCTTTTGGAGACCACCAAAGAGAGGGAACATCCTGAGGACAAGCAAATTTCCATGGACATCCAAGCCATTACTGAACAGAATATGCGCGTGAACATTGAAATCCAACTCAAAGATGAGCAAAATATGGAAAAACGCAGTGTCTATTATTGGGCGACTATGGCGGCCAGCATGATGTCGATAGGAATGGACTATAAAGACCTCCCTAAGGCCATCTCCATCCTCTTTGTTGGCTTCAGCCTTTTCCCTCAAACGGACGACTATCGAAATGTCTTTCAATTTAGAGAGAAAAAGAAGCATTTCTTGTTAACCGATATGGGAGAAATCTTGTACGTGGAATTACCTAAGGCCCTGGGAAAGTTGAAAGAGCAACTGGTGACTGCCACAGACGATCCATCCTTAAAGTGGATTATCTTTCTATTGGCTCCTAATGACGAAACTATGGCAGAGGAGGTGGAAACTATGGCCATCAACGATCCGGTGATGAACTACGCTGTTCAACGATTAGACGAAATCAGCAGCGACCCTGCGGTGATCGCCGAGTATCAACGACGACGAAAATTCGAACTGGACGAAGCGGCAAGAATCACTAGGGCTACAAGATTAGGTGAAGAGAAAGGAAAGCTTGAGGGTAGAATCGAACAGGCTCGCCAAAATGCCATTGATATCCTCCATGCACGGTTTGGCGACCAAGGCCAACGTCTCAAGGATACCATCCTTAGCTCGACCAACGAAGAGCTCTTTTCTAAGGTAGTTGTAATCTTAGCTACTGCTCCAACTCTTTTAGAAGCAGAAAAAACCATTCAAACTCTAAAAAAATGCTAGCTAGTATGTTCATAACTAATCAAATGACCCCACGAGTCCTGAATATATGGAAACGCGGGGTATTTTTATAACCATTGTTAACTGGAAATTTATATAGCAATTTCCAACCGTCGAAAGAGAACCTCACCGATAGTAGCAGGTCGGTTAGATTAAGGCCTCATTAAGACGAGTGCTATTAAGCGAGGTTGTTGACCGGTTATGCTAAATATAATATTCACAGGAAAGTCGATGAGTCGCTTGACCAAACAAGAAGCCCCCTCAGAACGGGTAAAAACGACTCTCTTAACACTGATAAATCGGCTCGCCTTCTGCCACGGCGTTCTGCAGCAGCCGGGGAGTTGCCTTCATTAGTTCGAAGGTGTTTCCCTGTTTTAAATAGGACTGCACGGCCTCCGCTACCTTGGGAAATAAGCTGGCTTCCGTCCCATCAAAGTCAATAAGAAAAAGCCAGTGCGGGTTAGACTCCTTCGCTCCTTGGGCCAGAAGTAAATAAACTCCGTAGACTTCCCGCCTTTGCCTGAACAAGGCTTTCAACCCTTCTTTGAGTCCGGAAGGCAAGCCTTTTGGCCTCAACAAGCGCAACCCCGCATCATGGTTCACCCGCTGTGCAGACATTCCCTGCATCACCGTGTCGACATGTGCAATTTGACTATGTCTGAGCGGCAACGTTTGCCCGAACGGATTAATAGCAATGCCCGCCAGATTTTGCTTTTGCTGATCTTCCAGTATGATGTGTTTTAAATCGTCAAACGAAAAAACAGACACGTTTGTCCTGCTGAACGGCCATTTCTCAAATTCTGCAAGTTCAGAGAAAGCAGGCAGAAACTTTTCACCTTCTTGCGTGCTCAAAACAGCCGGATAAGCCTTATCGGCAGGTTGTCCGCTTTTTAGCACGCAGGGAACTAAAAACCTTGCGTTTTTTAGTTCTGAAAAGAAGCGGCGCTCATTCTCCGGCGTAGGTTCTTGCTGTGCCAATTTCAGACTTTCCTCCGGATGGAAATTTGCACAAAATAAACGTATATTTTCATCCATATTTGCTTTATCCCCCTTTTAATAATCCGTAATTAGTGGCTTTCATAAGATCTCTTCGACGTTTATTCGTGACGCAACCTTAAAGCAAGTGTCATCATCAATTGCAGCCTACAGTAAAGTATTTACAGAAAGGTCGATGAGTCGCTTGACGCTGAGGGAATAATTTTGTGCGCACTTTTTTCGTTCCTCAAGGTATTTTTCGTTGTTCGATACATAGACGCTTGTTAACTCCTAGAGCTAAGAGTTGGGTACTGGGCTTGAGAGCTTAGAGCCCTCAACCTAGTACCCAAGCTTAGTCTGTTCAAGCTTAACTCTGCGCTACATCGACTATGACAGGTGCTGCCATGAGGGCTTTCATATCCTCTAGGTTATTCCAGACAAAACCCTTAATGGTATAGGTTCCGCTTTCTGGGACCGGGAAACCTGAGCCCAGTTCTTCTTGTTCCCCCGCTTTGATCGTCTTACTGATATAGGCATAATTGACCATTTTGTTTCCTCCGTCGGTCCTATACAGAGCGACGATTAGGATGGCATCTTGGGAACTTGCGGTTTGATTGCTGACCTTGACTTTCAGGCGGGCTTCCTGCCCGTTTTTGAACGTTTCATTTCCGACTCGTTCTATGGTGAAGGCGGCTGTGCCTAAGGTGACATTCAGACTCTTTTCGGCTTTGTTGCCGGCGGCGTCTGTGGCTGTAACGGTGATGGTGTTGCTGCCCGTGGATAAGGTGCAGGTATAGCTTCCATCCGTTCCCGCTGTCAGCGCCGTTCCATTGAGTTGGACACTCGGGCTGATGGTGCCATCTTTTTCATCTTGAGCTGTTACTTTAAAGCTAAAGCTGGGTTCGGCTACCGTTAGGGCCTCACCTAAGGCTTGATCGGCTAAGTTCTTAACGGTGATAACCGGAGGGGTCGTATCTCCTCCGCCACCTCCACCTTGTAACTCCGCTAACCTAGCTTCGGCTGCGGTTAGTATTGCTAGATTGGTGACCAGTGCTTCTTGCGCTTCGTTCAGCGCAGTATAGGCTGCTCGGGCTGCTTGGATACTGCTTTGATCGGCCAAGATTATCGCGCCCGGTAAAGGTAAGGCTGCAATTTTGGCGATCACAGTGTCAGCTATTGCTTGGTCGGATTCGCCGCCTATCGCTAATTGAGCGGCAACGAGTTTAGCCTTGGTAGCGTCTTGGAGAGAGGCTTTTTTAGCATCGCTCAGGGCATTATACAAGGCTTGGGCAGCCTCAACCTCTGCTTTATTGGCTGAGGTGATGGTTTCTGGCAAGGCTGCAATGGCATTGTTCACGAGAACGGTGGAATCGAGAACATCGGTGCAATCGAAAATGTTATTGCGTCCTTCATAGGCCCGCACGAGGGAATCTAAGCCACGGCCCATTTGGCCCGGCTCGTAAGTGGCGAGATTAAAGGAACAGGTGCCGTTTTTAAAATCGTAGTAAACCAAGAATGCCGCATCGAACATACTATAACCGTTTTTGATATATCTGGCATCAAAGGGATTAACATTGGCCATACCGAGGGTCATGTACACTTGGGCGTTGTTCCATGGGTTAATATCCCCCCCATAATTACCAATACCACTATAGAAGTAACCAATATCGGTTTGGGCTACTGAAAATTTAGCCAAAAGCATTTCCACAGCCACTTTCACATCGTAGTAGGGGTCTCCTTCTTGAGCATTGGGGTTATAGTAGGCGGCAATGGGTTGTTGTTGCATAAGCACAAAATCATAGGCTCTGGCATATATTGGGTCCGTTAGATCAGGGGTATCGGCCATCACTTCAGCAGCCCACCCATGGATTAAGGCGTCTTTATCAATACGATTGCCATCGTTCGGAATCGAGTAATTATAGGAGTTAAGGGCAAGCACAGCGTATTGATCATGCAATATTGGATGTGAAACAGCTAAGTAGGCCTTATTGGAAATAATATCGATTAAATCATAGGCTTTAATATCTCGAGGATCATAACCAATGGCAGTAATGGCTAACACAAGTTTTTCCCATTGCGTTATCTCTACATCCTGAGCTTCAATTCCGGCTTCTTTCATCGTCTGTAAACCAGTTTGGACACTTTGGAACCAATCGTCATAATATTCCGGCCTCACACCGGTATAGCCAGAACGAACCGCTGAAAAAACCTCCCATGGATCGTTAACAAATTCAATGGTACCCTCTTTTCCTGGAGCTGTGGCTTTATCTCCTCTCCAAGTAAATGCTGGCACCGCCCCTTGTCCAATCTTCATGGCGCTATAGAGAATATCTTGGGCTCTTTTCGCCAAGGCAACCTGTTCTACTTGTTCGGCTTCCGTGGGGCCCGGTTGACCATTGCCAAGGTACTTTGCTGTTGTCGGTAATACTTTATTAATCGTAAACTCACAGACATCATTTGGCGTATAGGTAAGCTCTAACTTATCAAAGCTAACGGTCACAGGCCATTCTCCCATGCGGCTAGAGAGCGTTGCCTTGTTTACTGTATAATCAACTTTAACATCATATCTAGCGATCAAGTCTGCCATTTCAGGCGTTGGATTTGCTATTTGCACATTGTTTACTACAGCGTTGAGGTTTTCGGCCTCACTGAGACTAGAATCATAGGTTTTATCGGCCACACTGACTTGAATATCCACTGAAATCTTGATTACGACTTCCTTATCTTCTTTTAGCGGATCTAAATAGGGGTATCCGTTGTTGATAGTAGGGTCTATACTCCAATATTTGTCGAAATCAAAACCCAGAGCTGTGTAACTGGCTTGAGTTTTCATTTCTTCCGTGGTGTAATGTGCACCAAAGGCATTGTCTGGTTGATCAAATCCTAAGACATCATTATCATAGGCACAGGTTGATACATCGCCCCCATTAAATTTAATTGGCCGTTTATAATTTTGATCTAATGTATTCCCTGTAAACTGACCATAAAAATAGCAATGTTCTATGATGTCCCCTGCCCGGTAAGAGATCCCACTAAGGATCGGCGCAGAACCCTCCCATACAGCCTGATTGTTAAAGACAACATTGCTGAAACAATTCATTAATTTCCCAGTTAAAGTTACCGTTTTACCATCGACTTTCTTTTTTAGTGTGCTATAACCAGCTATCCCTGCTACCTGACAGACAACATTATTTGTCACAGTGCCCGTTGTCGAACAACGACTAATTGTTCCCGCGCTTTCATTGGCGATTAACCCATAAGGTTTGGAAGAAGGAGCAGTAGTGGCAACATCTGTAATGATCCCACTGAGATCACTAATAACGACATTACCCTCCAACCTGAGATTTCTAACATATCCACTGTAATCAATCAAACTAAATAAACCGGACTTGGCATCCGTGTAGCCACTGATAGTATGAGATTTGCCATCAAAACAACCATTAAAGGTGTTTTTCGTTGTGAATGAATTCAACGATACTGCGGCTTTACTGAGGTCAATATCCTGGGTTAAGATGATAGCTTTGTTAGAATAATCAATGCCTTTGTCAATGTCACTGCGCAAAGTGTTGAGATCCTCTACTGAGCCGACCGTGTATATACCCTCACTGTTCGTGCTCAAAGATGGTGTTAAAGTGTCAGAGGTGTTTAAGGTGACCTTCAAGCTCTGTTCTGCTTCGTTATCCTTGCTGTCTGTGGCTGTGACAGTGATGGTGTTGCTGCCTGTGGACAAGGTGCAAGTATTGATTCCATCGCTTCCTGCTTCCAGTACTGTTCCGTTCAGTTGGACGCTTGGGCTGATGGTGCCATCCTGTTCATCCTGCGCTGTTACTTGGAAGCTAAAGCTGGACTCTGCTACCGCTAGACCTTCACTCAGAGTTTGATCTGCCAAATCTGTAATGGTAATGACCGGAGGGGTTGTGTCTACTCCTACCTGTGACTCTGCTAGCGTTGCTTCAGCTGCCGTTAGTTTTGCTAGATTGGTGACCAGCTCTTTTTGGGCTTCACTCAAGGCAGCATAGGCTGCTCGGGCTGCTTCGACACTGCTTTGATCGTCTATGGTAAGATCAGTGGGTGAGGCTAAGGCTTCGATTTGGGCGATTACAGCGTCCGCTGCTGCTTGGTCAGTTCCCTGTAACTCCGCTAACGTTGCTTCAGCTGCCGTTAGTTTTGCTAGATTGGTGACCAGCTCTTTTTGGGCTTCACTCAGGGCAGCATAGGCTGCTCGGGCTGCTTCGACACTGCTTTGATCGTCTATGGTAAGATCAGCAGGTAAGGCTAAGGCTTCAATTTGGGCAATTACAGCGTCCGCTGCTGCTTGGTCAGTTCCCTGTAACTCCGCAATCCCTTGATCAATGTCACTGCGCAAAGTGTTGAGATCCTCTACCGAGCTGACCGTGTAGGTCCCCTCACTATTCATGCTCAAGGATGGCGTTAAAGTTCCTTCGGCCAGAACAGAAAAAGGTATTAATAACTGGAAAATCAGCAATAAAGCCATACATAAACTTAGGCTTCTTAGAATCTTTTTCATTCTACTACCCCTCTACTCTAAAATATGGGCTAACCCTTAACAGTTAGCCCACAGTGTACTTTTGCTAAACTACTCTCTAGATTAATACGGTTTTACTTTTTAGCGGATACTCATTCACCCTAAAAATGCAATGCTCTTACTTTGCTTATAAGGCAGCAGCTTTAGTATTGACATTGCTTTGCGTGCTAATCAGGGTTTTTAATTCATTTAATGCATTTGTATAAGCTGTATCTGTTTTATTGGCATGATCGGCCATTTTGCTTATCAAGATTGTTTTGTCCGCTCTTGTAAAGAGAGGTGCAAAAGGTACAGCAGTATTCCAATTATAGTACTCTGTAGCTGTAGCCTCAATCGGTACATAGGCACCAGTCATACCAAGATCTGCTCCGAAGGCCTCTGAGAATTCCCAACGGATCACAGCGCCATCCGGTAAAGCTGATAAGGGTGTAGCGGCAGTATAGTAATTATAGCTACCATCTGCAACTGCATTATTCACTGTAAACATCCAACCGGAGATTCCGTTGTATTCTGTTTCTCTTAACCAATTCGAATCACTGACAATGGGTTGGTTGTCTAAATCCGTTCGGTAAACAACATCATTAGTTGCATCTCTAATATCTTCTTCATAATCATACGTAAACGCAGTATTTGTATCAGCAAAAGCCGCTATATATCCTGCCGACGCATCAACACCACTGGCCCCGTAAGCCTGTTTTGTAGCATCTAAAATTGTAGACGTATCGGACAGTTCCACCTTTACCGGCTCCTTAAGCAAATTTCCATGCAGGACATTTTTCTCAACATCAACGTAAACAGTTTTTGTGACAGGGTCCGCTTGAGCAATACCCACGAAGGACGGAATAACAACCGACAAGGCCATGACCGGCAC
>DATMYU010000012.1:0-2275 GCA_035560775.1 Desulfosporosinus sp. | reverse complement strand
TTTATAAGGAGATAACATTTTGAATCAATTGCTGCTTAGAATAAAGGGGTCTACCCCAAGTCTGATGAAATGGTGAATATGGATAACAATTAAGTTGAGGTGATTTCAATGTTAAATCCACGAATTGTATCTATGATAGTCAGTAAAACGCTATTCATGGGTACGGCTAATGACAATCTGCCTAGAGTGCGTCCGATGCGCCCTTTCCTTGACAAGGATCAAAATATCTGGTTGATAAGTTATGCGAATGCCGAAAAAATCAAAGAAATCCAAAACAATAAGCAAGTAGAACTTTGTACCGTCAGTGATAAACATGATGTGCTGCGGATTCAAGGATCGTTGCTTATGGAAGAAGAACTGAGCGATGCAGAAGTAGCTCTTGTTCGTAAACAAATTTTTGAAAATGTTCCCAATTTAGGCGATTTTTTTGCCGGCGCGGATGATGTGAATATGGTTGTCTGCAAGTTGCAGATTAAAAACATCATTTTTCGCCCGATGGAAACCGCGAAAAAAAACGAGCTTAATTTTCCGCCCGTAGATTAGATTGAAGAATAGAGTTGATAACTATATGGACGAATGGGGACGTCAGACTGTGCAAAAACGCTGCCCTATAGAATGTCAATCGCAATTCAAGCCATACTCCTCAAATGTCTGATGATATAATGTAAGAAGGTCAAAAAAACACTTTGAGGTGAAGTATGCCACGATATGTTACCGGCAATACGGAGAGAAGGAAAAGGATTTCTATATTTGCCCGCAAGGACAAATCCTTCCACCGTCTCTTTAATCGTTATGCCATCCTTCAATCCCAGCACAATTTTCGACATGGTCGGATGCTCCTTATCTCAATAAATGACTTTGCTGACGAAATATTTATATGGATACGCCTCTCATAACAGGCTCAACGCTGCATTTCCCTTGAATTGTCTTCCAAGCGAAAAAAGTCTTCCAGTAATTACTGAAAGATTTGATTGCGGTAACAAAACACATTACAGGCGGGAGCAATGAAGTAAATCAGAAAAATGCGTAGCGTATTTCATAGCAAAAAGGTGATATTAACCACCTTTGGTTGTACTGTAGCGCCTCGGTTTGCTTGGCCGAGAAGTACTCGGAATTGTTGGCCACTAAACCTGCTTGAACTAATTGGCCGGAGCAGGGGATAAGGCTAAATCGTTTTAGTGCTTCTTCACGTCCCCAGTCCAACGCTTTGTCTCTTTTCATCCGGTATCAACTCCTTTATTCCTGTTGATACCAGTCTACCGATTTTGCATTGGTCACCCAATGGAACGTTCATGCAGCATCTCCATAAGAAGCAAAGAACGAAACATATCCCGCCGGATCACGAGCTACCGGTCCAAAGTTGTGAGAATAGCGGTCAGCAACAATAGTTGTCACTTTGGATAGATCACAGCACCACACACGGGCTAAGGCTTTGTGATTAAACAAAACGGGATCGGCAAAGCCATGTTTCAAATAGTGAATTTGCAGCTGACATTTAAGAAATTCTTGAAATTGTTGATGGGAACGAGTCAGTTTCAACAAAAAAATCACCACCATCAGCGAAGGTAGACAAAAAAATGTCTTCTTCGCGATTGTTAGGGCGATTTAAATTTGTCAAGTGTTTTTTCGAAACTCGCTTGGAGTGGAGGAAAAAACGAAAAGGACCAAGGTGAAATGCCTTGATCCATATAACTTCTCGGGTTTCCGAGAGAGTACTATAATATAATGGGTACAATTTAATTAAAGATTTCTTTAGCAAAGCGGCGATTGCATCAGTTTAATTTCGTTGCGTGTTTTGCTGTTAATTCTACTCCGGAGTATGCGTCACGACATAATACGGTCAATTTTAAAAGATTTGCATGTAACAGCTTCTATTCAGTCGATAGTACGGCAATATTTAACAATTCCTGATATATCATGTAGTGGCGTAGGCATGGTTGCAGGAGGCGCGCTATCACCTTTACTTGGCGCGTTATATTTTTATTGCCGGTAGATAAAAGGATGGCGCAATATGGTACACGATGTTTTATATTCGTTATATGGACGACATGATTGTTTTGGCAAAAAAACATTGGCATTTACGTTCGGCAATTGCCATGCTGCCGAAAACAACCCAAACACTCGGTCTGCGAATGCAGCAACAGACCTAATGCTTTATTGGCGGCATAAATTGATAGCTCGTATTTATCCTAAAACAACTGCAGATCCCAAAACTGTATCAACACAACATCAAGCTGACCGCTTTGAGAACGGTCAGCTTGATGCTGTGTTGATT
>DATMYU010000011.1:0-10921 GCA_035560775.1 Desulfosporosinus sp. | reverse complement strand
TACCACCCGAATTATGCCACCCAAAATTTATACCTTCTGTATAGGTATAAAAAAGTTCTCGCTCCTTGCTTTGCGCAAGGGACGAGAACTTCTCGTGGTGCCACCCTAATTGACGGAATTTATTCCGCCCACTTTCCAGTCGTTAACGAGACTATCCGTTGCCAAAATACCCCCTCTTGGGGTGTCCAACCGAGTTTCTCTCAGGCTAGTTCCAGTCTTGCTAGCCCTCCCTGGAGAAAGAGTGACACGGAATTTTTCCAAAAGGTTTTATGAGCATTTTGGATATTCTTTAATGTTTATCAATCATTTTATCAAATATAGTAATCAATTGTCAATTAATTTAATAAAAATCGTCAGCGCAGGTAAGGATTATCTCTTTTCTCCGCTCCGATGCGAGTCTCTTCACCATGCCCTGGGAATACCAAGGTATCCTCCGGCAGGATCAGTAGTTTTTCCTTGACACCTTTAAGGAGTTGCTCCATCGATCCTCCAGGGAAATCGGTACGTCCAATCGATCCGGCAAAAAGCGTATCTCCACTAAACAGACCTTCATTACTTAAAAAGCAAACCCCTCCCGGAGTGTGCCCAGGCGTAGAAATCACACTTAAGCGCTGATTTCCGACCATCAGTTCTTGCCCTTCTTGAAGCAGGAAGTCCGCACCCTGAAGCACGACTTCCGATCCTAAATAACTGGAAAGGTTCTTCTTCCCATCGGTGAGCATCTCCGCATCAGCCGCGTGAATTCCAACTAAAACCTCGCCTAAAAGTCCTCGGAGTTCATCCACAGCACCAATGTGATCCACGTGCCCATGGGTCAGAAGAATATACTCTATCGTTAAACCCCTCTCCGAAACCCAGCGGTGAATCTTTTTCCCGTCAGCCCCCGGGTCTATGATAACGGCTTTCTTACTTTCCATACAGGCGTACAGATAACAATTTGCCCCCATGGCACCCATTGCTCGCCCCTCAATCATCAAGATTCCCCCCTAGAACTTCTTCTCACTATCCAAAAGTAACGTCACTGGCCCATCGTTAATTAGCTCTACGTCCATCTCCGCTTGAAAGACTCCTGTTTCCACCTTCAAACCGAAACTACGGATCGCTGCTACAACTCGCTCATACATGGCCTTAGCTCGTTCTGGCGGTGCAGCAGTCGTAAAGCTGGGTCGTTTTCCACTACGACAATCGCCATAGAGGGTGAACTGAGAAACGATCAGGATTTCCCCGTCCACCTGCTGTACGGAACGGTTCATTTTCCCTTCTTCATCCTCAAAAATCCGCAGGCCCACAAGTTTATCAACCATCCAAGTCAAGGCGTCTTCTCCGTCATCTTGTCCAACAGCCAGCAAAACTAAGAGGCCGGCGGAGATTTTTCCCACATTGGCTCCTTTAACTGTGACTGACGCTCGCTTAACGCGCTGAACCACACTACGCATGTTACTTTCCCCCTGAATGAATCCGCGTGACTTCCGTAATGTCTTTGAGCTTACGGATTTTGTACATCACCATTTTGAGCTGCTCAAGGTTGCGTATTTCAATACGCAATTGAATATGAGCAATACTATCTTTCAGTACTCTGGCATTAATCCCCAAAATATGGGCACGCGTATCCAATACTGTATTCATAATCTCCGTAACCAGACGCGGCTGGTCAATTCCATAGATTTGAATTTCCACGGGATAGGTGGAATCCATCTGTTCTGCCTGTTCTGCCCACACGACATCGACAACTCGTTCATTCTCCTCTTGAGAATGGCTGAGGAGATTGCTACAATCTCCTTGATGAATGGAAACCCCTCGCCCCCGGGTGATATAACCGACAATCTCATCCCCTGGCAGGGGGTTGCAACACTGTGCAAAACGAACCAACACGTTATCAACACCTTTAACTCGTACCCCATGGGAGGCTTTACCGTAAGGGCTTGGCGTTGGTGTTTTGCTCTCTCCTTGTTGAAGCGACGCAAGTTGCAGCTTTTCCCGTTCTTCTTTCGAGAGATCCTCACGCAAACGCATGAGGACTTTGTTGGCCGTTAGGGCACCGTCTCCGATGGCAGCATATAAATCATCCACCCCTACAAAGTTTTGGCTCTTGCCAATCAAATTGAGAATTTCTGATTTCAAGACAACTCCCGGATCAAGACCGAGTTTACGAACCTCCCGTTCCAAACTTTCACGACCACGGGCAATGTTATCCTCTCGCTGCTCTTTTTTGAACCATTGGCGAATCCGATTCTTGGCTTGCGAGGTTTTAACAAACGACAGCCAATCACGACTGGGCCCGCTTTGCTTTGACGTCAGAATTTCCAGAATATCACCATTGGTCAATTTTGTCTCGAGTGGAACGATCCGTCCGTTAATCTTTGCGCCAATGCAACGGTGCCCTACATCCGTGTGAACGCGGTAAGCAAAATCAATGGGACAAGAGCCTGCCGGTAGTTCCACGACATCCCCCTTAGGCGTAAACACAAAGACGGTATCTGCAAATAAGTCAATCTTTAAAGATTCCATAAACTCTCCGGCATCCCGGGAATCATGTTGCCACTCCAGCAACTGCCGCAACCAAGACAGTTTTTGATCAAAGTTTACGCTCGTTGCTTTGTTGCCGCCGTTCGTTTTGTTACTGCCCTCTTTATTGCCGCTTTCTTTAGTACCGCCTTCTTTGTACTTCCAATGCGCCGCAATACCGTACTCAGACGTTCGATGCATTTCGCAGGTTCTAATCTGAATTTCAAAGGGTTCTCCGTGAGCTCCGATCAGCGTGGTATGCAAAGATTGATACATATTAGGTTTAGGCATGGCAATATAGTCTTTAAAGCGTCCCGGTATTGGCTTCCATAAGGTGTGGACAATTCCTAGCGCACCATAACAATCGTTGACCGATTCGACAACCACTCGAATTGCTATCAGGTCGTAAATTTCACTCAATTCTTTATGTTGAGTGGTCATTTTATGATAGATGCTGTAAAAATGTTTGGGGCGACCGACAATCTCTGCATAAATTTCCACTTCATCCAAGCGTTCTCGCAATTGCACAATAACTTGGTTGATATAAGCTTCCCGTTCTCTCCGTTTAAGAGCAATTCCTTCAACTAAATCATAGTATTCTTGAGGTTTAAGGTATCGAAACGAAAGATCTTCCAGCTCCCATTTAATTCGGAAAATTCCCAGGCGGTTGGCTAATGGCGCATAAATTTCAAGGGTTTCCTGGGCAATTTCCTTTTGTTTTTCGATGGAATGATACTTCAACGTGCGCATATTATGAAGGCGATCAGCTAGCTTAATGAGAATAACACGTATGTCCTTAGCCATGGCTAAAAACATCTTACGCAAATTCTCCACTTGCTGCTCCATCTTACTCTTGTACTCTAATCGTCCAAGCTTAGTCACCCCGTCGACAAGTAAGGCCACTTCTGGGCCAAATTCCTTCTCGATATCTGCGATTGTATATGAAGTATCTTCTACAACATCATGAAGGAGCGCGGCTGCAATGGTTGATTCATCCATTTCCAGTTCAGCCAAAATCTTCGCGACTTCCAGAGGATGTAAGATATAATCTTCCCCAGAGTTGCGAAGCTGCCCACGATGTGCCGCTTCAGCAACTCGATAAGCCTTGTCCACAATCTCTAGACGTGCCGGGGATCCCTTTTGCAGTTTTGTGATTAACTCCGCGAAGACCATTGGTGAACTCCTCTCATCGCGATATAACACTTAATACTGAACCAAAGAAAAAATGGGGTAATCGACTAGTTTTTCTCGTCCGTTTAGGAAGGTCAATTCAATCAAAAAGCCCATTCCCAGCATCTCTACCCCAATCTTGCTCATTAGATTTGCAGTCGCCAGCATTGTTCCACCTGTTGCCAAAAGATCATCCACGACGACAACCCGTTCACCAGGGTTTAGCGCATCCGCGTGAATTTCTAATGTATCAAAGCCATATTCTAAAGCATAGGTTTCACTGATAGTTTTGGCAGGCAGTTTACCCGATTTTCGAACCGGAACATAACCAATTCCTAACGCATAAGCGACAGGTGCACCCAATAAAAAGCCACGGGCTTCCGGACCGACGATAACTTCAGGTTGCCATGGCTTAATTTTTTCAGCAAGAGCATCAATCGCAGCCCTGAATATATCACCGTCTTTGAGCAACGTTGTTATATCCTTGAAGGAAATTCCTTCTTTAGGAAAATCAGAAATCACACGAATATGATTCTTGAAATCCATCCTCTAACCTTCTTTCTGTTAATTTTTCCGAATGAATCCATTTTTATCCATAGACTCATTTAATAGTTTGTTCTGGAACTTTAAGGACCTGTCGAAGCGATCAAAGCTATTTCGATAACGTAAAGAGGAGTTGAGATTTAACTTATTCTCCGCAGGAATCCACTCTAAGACAAGCTCATCCGTTCCCCCAAGGCAACGAATAAGCCCTAATTCTTCAAAGATTTCAAGGGCAATTCGCTCCTTATGTGTGATTTTAGGATCCGACCCCAAACGGAAGGGATTAACAACTTTAGCTTTATTCGCTAGTGCCCGGTAGACTTGGATAAGTTCTTCACGGGTTAAGGACCCAATCTGCTGACGAATCCTTTCTTCATGGACACTTTGAAATCCTGCAAGCGCAATACGAAATATACCCAATTGTCGCAGTTTTTCGACTCCTTCCCTGAAATCTTCTTCCGTCAGCGGGAGACCGTAAATTACCCCTAAGCCCGCCTCTTGATGCGAGTCATTCCAGGACCGAAGGGTCGGCTCGCATCCGGTCATGTCCCAAACCCATATTCGTCCTTCGACCTCAGACAGAGGCCACGCATCCTGGTTTAATATCCGCCAATCCAACCACTCCGCCTCCGGCTCATCCTGAGTCACAGCAATTTCTTGGCAAACATCCCGAAGACATTCAACTCTAACCAAGGAACGCTCCCGCCAGTTGGCCTCTATTTGAATATCTTTAATCATTAACTGAACCGCTTCAGGCCCACGAAAGGTATTCCAGTCTAGGCCAAACGCAGCATCTAATCTCGTTTCTCTATTCAATTCGTTCAACCGTTCTCCTAGGCGAAAAGCAATTCCTTCCTGTTCTCCTTGATATCCAAAACGGAATTTTATGTGACTCTGTTCTTTTCCGACCGCACTGACAGAATGTACTGGAATCCCCTTGCAAGCTAAAATCGGGCCAGGGTTCCCATACCCAAACGGAGCCATTTTTTCGAGATCACGGAGCAAGTCTCCTGAAACCGCATCTAGGGACACTTGACGGTCTATTTTTAGCTCCTCTTGGAAAAGGGTTTCCTCGAAAACCGCTGCCTGTTCATTCAACCCTTCTCGGAATCGCCCAACATCTTCTGTTGGAAGGGAAAATCCCGCTGCAGCCCTATGCCCCCCGAACTTGGTCAAAAGATGTGCTTGAGTACTTAGCTGCTCCAACACAGGATACCCCGAGATCCCACGTGCCGAGCCCTTGGCTTCTGCCCCTTCTTCAGCGATCATAAAAACCGGTCGATAATAACGTTCCACCAAACGTGACGCTACAATTCCAATAACTCCATGATGCCAATGATTCGCGGAAAGAACGATCACCCTTGGTAGGGGTTTACTCTCTACAAGAGCAATCGCCTCAGTTAGAATCTCCTTCTCTGTTTCCTGTCGCAACTGATTTTCCCGAGTCAAGAGACCTGCCAACTCATGCGCGCGATCACGATCTTGTGTCAAGAGCAATTCCAAACCTAACTTTGCGCTGTCCATCCGTCCCGCAGCGTTAATCCGCGGCGCAACCATAAAACCAATTTGACCGGCCTTAAGTGATTTATGCCTTAGCCCACACTCCTCGAGAAGAACCTCCAGTCCAAGGTGTTGCGTCTCTTCCATTTGACGAAGCCCACAATGAACAAAAACGCGGTTTTCCCCAACCAAAGGGACTAAGTCTGCAATCGTCCCTAAAGCCACCAAATCCAAGAGTTCGATTTCAGTGTGTGTACCCACTTTACTATTTCCAAACGATTCTAACAAGGCCTGTCCTAGCTTGAACACCACGCCTACCCCAGCCAACTCACGAAACGGATAACCTGAATCCATCACCTTAGGATTTAATATGGCAAAGGCTTCTGGCAAACTATCAGGTGGTTCATGGTGATCTGTGATGATGACATCGATATTCAAAGTTTTAGCAAATCCCACTTCCGTGACCGAGGTTATCCCGCAGTCGACAGTTATAATGATACTCACACCCGCTTTAGCTGCTCGTTCGATGGCTTCGGAATTTAATCCATACCCCTCGTCTTGGCGGTTAGGAATATAGGCTACCGCTTGAAACCCCAAATCACTCAGAACTTTGTATAATAACGTGGTACTTGTCACCCCGTCCACATCATAATCTCCATAAACAAGTACCTTCTCGTTCTGCTCTAAGGCTTGGGCTAGGCGCTCGATAACTCGCACCATATCACGAAAAAGAAACGGGGAAGACAGATTCAAGAGTGTGGGGCGTAAAAACTCGATAGTCTCTTCAGGCTGCTGAAAGCCTCTTTGGACCAAAATATCCGCAACGATCGGAGATATCCCCAGAGAATTACTGAGTTTTTGTGACGTTTGTCCAAACGATGGCTGCATTGACCATATTTTTTTCACGTTGTACTCCCCCCGTTGTCCTCTGATTCTACTTGACAGCGCTGACAAGAGGACGCTAACCCTTCCTCAACAGGACATTCCACGTCCCTGCTACTGCACGGCTCCGCGTGAATCAGGACATTGGTACCATACAATTTCCGGCTTATTTCCTCCTCAATCACATCACACAGTTCATGGACGTCAGCAATCGGTTTGTACTTTGCAACAACTAGATGTAAATCAATATGCCTTTCCGATCCAGCCTTCCGAGTCCGAAGTTTATGGAATGCGACAAATTCATCCGCATGAAATAAGAGGACTTCAACAATCATTTCACATTCCTCATCCGGTAAGCAAACATCAACTAGTGGAGCGAACGCTTGCTTCGTCAAATCGATGGATGCCTTAATGATCATCAATGCAACACCCAGCGCGATGATCGGATCTACGATGGCCCAACCCGTAATCTTGATCAAGAGAAGGCCTAAAAAAACCCCAGCCGAAGTATAAATATCTGTCCGCAAATGCAAGGCATCCGCTTCAAGTGCCACAGAATCGGTTCTTTTCGCGACCCTCATCAGGCGGGTTGAAACTATCAAGTTCATAATCGCAGACCCCCCCATGATAACCAAGCCCAATCCCAGGTCTCCAACAGAAGCTTCTACGCCGTCCATAATCCTATGGATCTTCTGAATCGCTTCAACAATAATCATAATTGCAGCGACGAATATTAAGGCGGCTTCGATCGTGCCAGAAACATTCTCGATTTTTCCGTGTCCATAAGTATGGCGTGAATCTGCAGGTTTTCCCGACTCTCGTACCGCGAAGAGCGCGATAATGGCCGCCAACAGATCAATTCCGGAATGAATCCCCTCTGACAAGATACTAACCGAACCAGTAGTTAATCCAGTTACGACCTTAGCTACCGTTAAAAAAAAATTCGAGGCCACGGATAACGAGGCAACCTGCGTCTTCTCTCTCACTCTCTTACTCTCCTCACCTTCTAAAAACTCTATCTATAAAGTATTAAAGAAACTAAAGTTAGCGCCAATCCTTCAGGCGCTGGCCATGGACGGCCGAGTGTCCCTGCAGCCAAGGATGGCGACAAAAGATAAGCAAAGCGCCGATGGCGAAAAGGGGTCCTCCAGAGCATTCTGACCGGTATAAAAATAGGACCTCTCGTAAAAGAAGTCCCACGGATCTCTCCGCTGCCCCAATTCTCAAAAGTCCAGCCATCTTGTCCGATAATGATAGTTCATGTATAAGATATCAAATCTCCACCCTTATAGCAATATATTTATAATGGATTACAAGGTTAAGATGTTTCCATAGATAATCCATCCGAGACCTAAGATTAGACGCAAAAGCGTTGGGGCAAAGCTCCACAAGACCTGACTTCTTTTTGGTTTAGGAATGATACCCGCTCCTAAAACCAAAGCCGTGAAGATTATAGCTGCAATAGGCGTGGCAAAGGCACCAAAAAGAACTAAGCTAATCAATCCTCCCGCCAGCCCACTCACTACCTTACTTTTATTAGCAATACGTCCGATGGCAATAAGGAATAGAGTTCCTACTAATCCCATAAGTAAAAGGGGGTATTCCCAGTGCCAAAACTGCACTCCATCATGGGCAAGAAAATTAATACCACTCAAAGTGACAGTTGCCGCAATCGTCCCCCAAGCCCCTCCAAAGAAAATCATCCCCATTGAAAGAAGAAGCACGCCCTCCAGTAATACCAGTTGCATAAATCCCAAAGCAAGCTCCCTCCCCTACAAATACATCAAATGCTAGTGTATCCCAATAATAACCAATTTAATCCGCGAAGATTTTCTCCTTTCTCGAATATATATCATTGTTACAATTGAGAAGGGAGAATTTTACGTGGAGAAGGAGAATACCCTTACAGAGATTTCCAAAGACCTAAATTCACCTAAACGGCATAAGGTCTTACTAATTATTTTAGGTATCCTGATTACTCTATTCGGGACTTTTGCCCTTACACTTGCTATTTACACGTGGGACAGAGGTTTAATCGCCAAAGGTGTTGTCATCTCTGGAATTCCTTTGGGACAACTTCGCCTTGAGGATGCTCAGGCAAAACTCGAGGAAAATAGAAAGGAAATTTTAAACTGTCCTGTCCATTTCGCCACTACAGGCAAAACAGTCTCAATTAGCAAGGGCGAGCTCGGTCTCACCGATAACTATGATGAAGTATTCCGACAAGCCCATCTCATTGGCCGAAAAGGACTTATCTTTGAGAGAGCCTATAGTAAGTTCAAAGCAAGCTGGGGGATTTCACTAGATCCTCACTATCAATGGAATGATCAAATGTTGAGGGACTCTATAAACAAGAATATCGTCCCCTTGAACAGCCCTGCCAAGAATGCCCGCTTTACGATTACACCAGATAGCGTAATGGATATAGTGCCCGAAAAACTCGGAAAACAAGTGGATATTGATACCTTAATAGCGAGTGTAAAGAATCTACCTCTTACTCAAAGCGAGACAATTCCTATCCCCTACAAAGATATCTTACCAACCATCACTAAAGCAGAGCTCGAAGATCTCAAAATGGCTGGTCTCCTAAGTAGCTATACCACATACTTTAACCCCAACCAAATTGGACGAACAGAAAACATTAGGCTCGCAGCCAAAGCCATCGATCTCACAGTATTAAAACCTGAAGAGGAATTCTCTTTTAACCAGATCGTTGGTGAGAGAACTATCGAGGCGGGGTATCAGATGGCAATAATCATTGAAGGGGATCAATTCGTACCCGGTCTAGGTGGTGGTGTATGTCAAGTTTCCAGCACCCTTTATAATGCCGTTCAACAAGCAAACCTAACTGTTAGCGAACGCTCACGCCATACTATCGCTATTACCTATGTACCCCCAGGCCAGGATGCTACCGTCGCTTATCCCAACCTTGACTTTAAATTCAAAAATAATTCAGGGGGCAATCTTCTCATTCGCAGTAAGGTGGCTGGTGATAGTATCACCTTTTCTATATATGGCAAGTAAAGAAAACTTGGCTGGCGCCAAGCCATCAGGCGCCGGCGGCCGCCTTAGTTGCACTTATGCTCCAGAAAGTATGCAACTGAAAGTTATACTTTCTGATTGGTACAAAGATAACTTATGCCTTATTATACCGTGTTCTCCAAGATAATGCCTAAAATGAATTTGCTTTAGTGACCTAAAATGGACCTTCACGCAGAAGTGCTTCTTTGGGAGCCCTTCTTTGGTAGTTTACTATGATGACTCCTAAAGCAACAAGACCTAAAGCCATAAACATATTCAGTGTCAATCGTTCTCCAGGAATGAAGAAAGCCGACAAAATGGCTCCGGAAACGGGTGTCATGAACTTATAAACACTAATTTCTCCCGCTTTATTGTATTTCAAAAGCGCATACCAGAGAGAAAGTGCCGCTGCGGAGAGAAAAGCGGAATAAAAGAGGAGTATCCAAGCTTTGTTCGTAAAGACCATAGCATGAGGTTTTAACCCAGGCAAACCTACCGCGATCAGAAGCAAGGACCCTAATAGCATTTGCCAGGCTGTTAGAACAAAGGGATGAACTTCTTTGGAAATCCGTTTCGCCAAAATTGTTCCTAAGGCATTAACCAGGCCAGATAGAATCATAAATCCTTCGCCCTGCCAGGTGAAATCCAGGCTGAAATGCTGTCCAGCATTAATTATGATAATCCCCGCAAAGCCTGCTATTAAACCGATTATTTTACGCCAACCTAACCGGTCATCCGCATAAACAAAGTGGGCCATGACAACCACAAAAAAGATCACAACCGAGGATAAAATAGCAGCTTTCATCCCTGTGGTATGAGCCAATCCATTATAAAAAAAGAAGTACTGTAAACTAATTTGCAACAGGCCCAGTAAAAAGAGCTGAGGTATCAATTTTTTCTTTACTTTTGGCGACTGCCGAATTCCCACAGCAAGTAAAGCAAAAATAATTAACGCAGCTAAAAAGAACCTTATTCCGGCGAGCACAATAATCGCATATCGATCATCCGGCGCTATTCCGAGCTCGACATAGCTTACTTTTACGACTGGGAAGGCACTCCCCCATAAAACTGCGCAAAACAAGGCGATAACGATAACCCAATATTTATTGGTTAAGAAGTAGAAGAGTCCGAAACCGTGTCCCTTTCTTTCTGAAAACGAGTTCATAATCATTTCCTTTCAACAGTGTTTCCTATCTTCTCAATACTAATGCTTAATGGAGAATTGGTCAAACTTTCATCGGTTGAAACAAAGCCTAGTTGCACTTATACCACCCGAATTATGCCGCCCAAAACTTATACT
>DATMYU010000010.1:0-3973 GCA_035560775.1 Desulfosporosinus sp. | reverse complement strand
GTGGTATATAGATCGCAACCCATGATCCTATGTTCAATCGTCTTCATCCTTCATTAAGATTATTTTTCAACGCCTTCGCAACTTATGAAATACTCAGATCTGTGGTGTACTTTTACTCCTTCCTCAACAAGGGGCCGGGACGGGACGTGCCTACAAGACAATAAGGACTTTATCGGCACTAATTATTTTTCCATATTGTTCCATATGACCTAAATCATTCATATTATATGGTATCACCAGAAAGGGAGGAAATGAAAATGGCATTTGGTAACGTTGATGGAGCAGCTTGCGGTTGTGGAAAAGGCTTCGGTGCAGGAATCGCTGTAGTTGTCGTAATAATTCTTCTCCTAATCGCTATGGGAATCGTATTCTAAATTTTTTAGAAAGGTGGAACTTCTTATGTATGGAATGGGTTATGGTGGAATGAGTGGAGCATGTTGCCCTCGACCAGTTGCTCCTGTTAATCCTTGTGCTCCTATTGCTGCTTGTGGCAGTACTGGCGCAGGTGCATGTGTCGGAGTAGGAATTATCGCAATAGCTATATTAATTCTTATCGCCTTAGGGGTTATCTTCTAAGAATTACTTCAGTCTTTACTTTAGCAAGTAATTAAGCATCTATGCAAACCTATTAAGCATAATACAGCAGGGAAACCAGGATGTTTCCCTGCTGTATTTTTCGGTGGATCGCGATATTCACGAGCATAGCATCGCACAATCAGCCTATACCTAAGTACACTTCTATTATATACCATTGTTAACCATAGTATAAAGCTCTCATTGCAGAGCATATTCAAACTTCTACACTTTTCCAAACTAATCTGGGAGCCAGGATAGATAAATGCCCAAATTAAATATTTACCATATTGTTCCACATCGCCTAAGTCGTTCATATTATGAAATATCACTGGAAAGGGAGGCATTGCAAATGGCATTTGGAAACATTGATGGAGCAGCTTGCGGCTGTGGAAAAGGCTTTGGTGCAGGAATCGCTGCTGTTGTAGTAATAATTCTTCTTCTAATCGCATTGGGAATCGTATTCTAAATTTAGAAAGGTGGAACTTCTTATGTACGGAATGGGTTATGGTGGTGGAATGGGCGGAGCATGTTGTCCTCAACCTATTGCCCCAGTCGCTCCTTGTGGCGGTACTGGCGTAGGTGCATGTGTCGGAGTAGGAATTATCGCAGTGGCTATTTTAATTCTTATCGCCTTAGGCGTTATCTTCTAAAATTCGTTTCCAATGAAAAAATAAATTATACTTGAAAAGACTACCCTTCACAAAGTGGTAGTCTTTTCATTTAGAGATCCTTAGTTCAATTACAGCACTTTTAAGCGACTGTATTATGAATAGGGGACAGATTAACTTGAAATCTGCATCTTATGAATCAACTCTTCTCCCATCAGATCGAGATACAGTTCTCGCATAGAGCGTCTGATCTCTTGATTTATCGTTTCCATGGGAGCGACGAGGGGTAGGGCCATCAGATGCATTGGAATACCCCATATGGAATAATCCACCCCCTCAATCAGATTAAACCCCGCTTTTTCGTAAAACTTAATACGCCGCCTACGAGAATTACCTTCCCCCTGTGTTTTAGCCTCGTCTGGCCGTTCCACTTCCACGATAAGTGCCTGTTTATCTTTATACATAAGATGCAGTCGTTTAATAAAAGCTGATCCAATACCCTGTCCCCTATACTGCGTAAAGACGGCTAATAGACTAATAAGGACATAGCTATTGTCATGGTTGTCCGTGCAGACAGAATAGGCTAAATCCTGTTCTCCTTCACAGAAGATCAGCGCCTTTTGTGAACCATTTTGAAGATGTTGATAGATTACAGCATACGGTGAATATTCTCCCTGAGCAAAATCCCGTACAATTCGTTCATAAAAAGCCTTGAGTTCATTCAGCTCCATGTGACGGATAAAGTACTTGGACATTTATTCATTCTCCCCGCTCAATATTCTTATTCTGACTATTAATATAGAAAGCTACTCTATTTTCAAAGAGCAGCTTTCCCTTGATTTAGGTTTTACCCAATGCTTCCACATTATCCAATAATCCTTCTTATTTTGCAATAGCAGGTTAATGAAAGCCACATCTTATGGGCTCTGATTACCATAAGATTGATAACACGTTACGCAAAATTTGTTAATATCCATTTTGTAGTCAATTATATAATAATATTACATAATTGCCTACGGGCGGTTTTTGTCTTTTCATTTCCCTCGTTTAATAGGCGTTTTCAGGTAGCTACAATCCGGAGACACCCTTAAGATCGTCATACCTCTGATATAGTTTTGGGTAAGTGAAGTAACGGCAGCAAAAACAATAACCCAATAATGTACAACATTCCTGCTGTCTCATACATGGCGACTAGGGAAAATATTTCTTTCAGCAATCCTGCCACACTCATCGTCACAACCATGGCTCCAGTATACAGAGGCA
Organism: Desulfosporosinus sp.; assembly: GCA_035560775.1. Lineage (GTDB taxonomy): Bacteria > Bacillota > Desulfitobacteriia > Desulfitobacteriales > Desulfitobacteriaceae > Desulfosporosinus. The sequence goes on along the minus strand of DATMYU010000010.1, from coordinate 1,526 downwards.
TGAGAATTCCATTCACCCGACCGATAAACTGGCTATCCGAATTTTGTAAAATCATCATGTTGATGCCAATCATAATGCAAGGCATAACTAAACCCATCATTAAGTAAACGAGATAGGTTAACCAGGGGGTCGTTGATAATCCACAGACTGCAATACCGATTGCCGAGATAAACATCCCGAATGCCAAAAGCTTTTGAGGCGAAATAGCCTTAGCAAAAGTCATGACAATAACCCCACCTAAAAACATCCCGATCCCACTAAAGGTCATTAGCCATTGCAAACTTTCTATCGGCAAACCCAGTCGTTCTGTGACCAGAAAGATTCCTAGGGGTTGAATTAGACCCCCTCCTAAGCCAGCAGCCAAAAAACACAAACCCAAGAGTGTTAGGACTTTCTTCCCAAGTACATAACGGATACCTGCCATCATTTCCTGTCGAAGAGTTGTACTCATCTTTTCTACAACGTTCACACGATCCGGAGGCAGAAACGTCAAGGCACCCGCCGAAAATAAAAACGCCAGGCCCATCACTGCAATCGAGATCCTAATTCCAAACGTCTGATACACAAAGGTGCCAACAATGGGTCCCATAATCATAAAAAGCGTAAAAATCGTCTGATAAATCGACATAACCGCTTGCATTTGCTCCGCCGGCAGATGGTCCTTAATCAACTTCATCCCCGATGGTTGAGAGAACTGAGATAAAATAGCGGAGATAATGGTCGTAAAAAATACCGCTTTCCAGGTTCCAAATACCAAGGTGATCAAGACCGCAAATACCGACACTGCACTGAGAAGATCACACCAAATCATCGTTCGTTTTGGACGCCAACGGTCCGCAAAAGTTCCACCGATAAAGGAGAAAATGAACATTGGAGCAAATTCCGCCACGGAAATCATAGAGACCGCGAGCGCGTTACCATTTGTTTGTTCCATGACGAAGAGTAACACAGCAAAATTACGCACCCAGATTCCAATTTGCAAAAATAACGCTGATCCTAGAATCGCTTGCACGAGCCGATTACGTAGTAAATTAAACATAAAAAAACCCCCTACTCCCATCTTTATATGGAAGCATGCCCCTTCTCATCTTCGTGATTTAGATATTTCTGTGTCTAAGAGAATATATGCCTCAGGAAATTCACTAGTCATAACTTCATATAGCCATGCAGGAAGCGCACCATAGATGGGCCCTGAAAGTTGATAAAGTATCATAGCAGAAGAAAAGAGCTGTATCAAAACTCACTCAGTTTGTTACAGCTCTTTTCACCTGGTATTGGAAAAGCAATTGACCCGTTCATTCGTGAAGGTGTGCTACAATACCTTATCTAAGCCCAAGGTGATCCTTACGAGCACTTTAGAATCGTGTGCTCCATAAGTGCAATCTTTGCAGGTAGCAGAAGGAATAGGACCGCCCTCTCCTCCGCTGAAATATTTATTATCTGTCTTCTATGTATTTATTGGTGCATGCTTTCTAGTAGGGGCAATCCAAACCTCACCTGTTCCATTGAAGGTCTGCAAGTAACCT
>DATMYU010000009.1:0-2310 GCA_035560775.1 Desulfosporosinus sp. | reverse complement strand
ATAATATCTCGCTAGTGACCGATTATTAAGGGGCATTATAGAGGGGTTGAATAGTAGCTTTTTTTGGCAAACTATTTCCAAAGAAGGAAATCATAGTTTGTTCTAATAGGTAGAAAGCCTAAGTGAGGATTCGCCATCACCTGAAGGTAGGGACTAGCCAGTTTTTTATGAATAAAGGAGAAGTTTAGGCAATGAATACATTGGTTGTCTTACCCATGAATCGTGTTAAGTTAATATATCGTTTTGTTTCGGAAGTATTTCCAATGGTCAAACAAGAACTAAACAAATGGCAGAGGATGGCCGAACAGTTACCTGATGCTCGCCTAAGCCAGCAAGCTACAGAAAGTATTCGTGCAAAAGCGTTTCATTGTCATGGTGGAAGTATTTATGCGCTTTATCCAGGGGTCAATAGGGCAGCAACAATTGAATTCATTGTTGCTTATCAAACCATGAGTGATTATCTTGATAATTTGGTCGACAGTCTTGAGGTACAGGACGAAGCGGCATTTTCTCAGTTGCATTTAGCTATGCAAGAAGCCTTGATGCCGGAAGGGGGAACATCAGATTACTATTTGTATTATCCCTATAGAGAGGACGGAGGGTATCTCGAACGGTTGGTCAAAACCTGCCAAGATAGCCTCAGAAAGCTACCTTCGTATAATATAGTACAGGAAGAAGCTATTAAGTTAGCTAAACTCTATTCTCATTTGCAAACCTACAAACATTTAGCGGTAGGAGAACGAGAAGCGAAGCTGTTAAATTGGATCAACCCAAAAATAGCAGACTATCCAGAAATAACAACCTGGGAATTTGCTGCTGCCACAGGATCAACATTAGGGATTTTCTGCCTTTATGCCGCCGCCTTCAACCCTCAATTAACGATAAGTCAAGGAATAGAGATTCGGCAGGCCTACTTTCCCTGGATTTGCGGTCTCCATATTTTATTGGATTATTTCATCGACCTGCGCGAAGACCAGGAGACAAATCAGTTAAATTTTGTCGCATATTATGAACATATGGGGATGATCCGAGAGCGTCTGCATCTGTTTGTGGAAAATTCCTTACTACAAGCAGGGCAACTGGATCATCCAACGTTCCATCGAGCAGTTGTTCAAGGGCTTCTCGCTATGTATCTGTCCGATGCAAAAAGCATGGATACGGATATTCGATCCCTCACTAAGCAACTGTTAGGGGATAGTGGATTGGGAGTTAAGCTCCTTTACTGGATGTGTTGTCAATTGCGAAAAAGGAAGGCTCTTTAAGTTAAGATGTCCGTCGTAAGATAGAATCAGCTAAATCAAGAAGGGTTGATTTGTAAGGGCTAGGAGGTATTGTGGCTAAGCTGGATTTAGCATTGTCGATGCATTTAGTAGCTGTTGAATAAGCTTGCTCAATACACCCAGAACAAATAAGAGCTTCTTTGATGCTATGGAGGTCAACCTGTGTAACCTTGCGTGTTGTCAAGATTTCTCTGAGCCAGTTTCCATAAATCGGATTTTCCAAAAGATAAAGAAGCGGTAGCGTAATATTGCCATTAATGAGATCTGTACCGACTGGTTTGCCAAGAGTTCCTGTCTCCCCACTGATATCTAAGATGTCATCGGTGATTTGATAGGCATAACCGACGTTTAGTCCGTACTCTCGCATTTGGGCTATTTCATCTGAAAGGGCACCGGCAAGAATTGCCCCAGATTGACAGCAGGCAACAAGTAGAATTCCTGTTTTCTGAGCAATCCGGCTAAAATAATCTTGCGTGCCGACTAAGGTAGAAAATTGCTCATCCGCTTGATTCACTTCTCCATGACACATGGTTTGGATCGCTTCGACAAGGTAGGTCATACTGGAGAGTAATTGATGTGTCGAAAGAATATTAAAGGCTTCAGCAAAGAGGTAATCCCCTGTTAGAATTGCTGTATGGTTGCCATATAAGGCATTTACTGTCGGGTTTCCACGCCGGGTAGCTGATTCATCGATTACGTCGTCATGGATCAGGGAAGCCATGTGAATAAGTTCTGCCGCAACCGCTGCTTGGATCATCAATGGATTTAAGGGGGCAAAACACATACCGCTATAAAGTGTGAGAAGTGGTCGAATTCTTTTGCCTCCTGATTTCAACAAACTAACACAGGTTTGTCGAATGAGTCCGTCGGCTTTATTGAGTACTAACTCTAATTGATCTTCAACAAATAAAAGTTCCGAAAAATGCGGCGCGGGAATAAGCGTGTCTGGAGTTTGTACGAATTCTTGTCTAATACTCATAGTATCTGCCTCTGCCCTCTACCTAAATTGGAGTAATTAAACTCATTATAT
>DATMYU010000008.1:0-4227 GCA_035560775.1 Desulfosporosinus sp. | reverse complement strand
ATTCAGCTATGTCGATGGAGTGAAGAATTATTATCACCTTATTTTCTGACATGAATAAGAACTATTCCAGGTGCTCAATTAAAGGATACATCCCCCTTTAATAAGTAAAGAAAACTTAGCTGGCACCCGAAGACACTGTCTTCGCACGTATTAGTCATTCTGTCAGCCGCAGGCGCTGGCCATGGACGGCCGAGTGTCCCTGTAGCCAAGGATGGCGAGAAGGGACCACCGGCGGTCGCCTAGTTGCGCTTATACCACCCGAATTATGCCACCCAAAGCTTATACTTTCTGACTGGTATAAAAAGAGGGCCTGAAAGGCCCCAAGTAAGGAGTAAGGAGAATGATGAAGTAATCAGCGCTATAAATCTACGGAGGGCGAAATCTTCTCCGCTACATTTTGGTCGCTTAGTTGACTTTTTTCCTGATCATTACCATTTTGTAGCAATTCCGACACCTTGTGCCTGATCCAACCGAACTCAGGTGAGGATCTTATACCATTTCTAGGTCGGGGTAGGGTAATATCCACTATTTCTTTAACAGTCCCAGGGTTAACACTCATGACGGCTACCCGGTCCGCTAAGAAAACGGCTTCATCAATGCTATGGGTTACGAAGATAATGGTTTTATGAGTTTCCTCCCAAATTCGGAGGAGTTCATCTTGCAGAACTTCTCTGGTTTGAGCGTCAACAGCCGCAAATGGTTCATCCATCAAAAGCACTTCCGGGTCGTAAGCCAAGGCCCTAGCAATAGCTACCCTTTGCTTCATACCACCAGATAATTCATAGGGATAGCGATCTTCAAACCCCTTCAACCCCACCAAATCAATAAAATTTTGGCTAATGTCTGCTCGTTCGCTCTTGCGAATACCCTTGATCTCCAGACCAAATTCTACGTTTCGGCGAACCGTCCGCCACGGAAAGAGTGCATATCCCTGTAAAACGATCCCTCGATCTAAAGCCGGCCCTGTAATAAGTTTGCCGTCAATGTACAGTTCGCCAGAGCTTTGCTTAGCCAAACCCGCTATCATATCTAGCAAGGTTGATTTACCGCAGCCACTAGGTCCCACTATGGTTAAGAATTCGCCGTTTCTGACCTTAAGGTTGACATCTTTGATAGCCACAAAATCCTCTGAAGCAATAGTATTGCTCCCCCTTACGTGAAAGACTCTGCTGATGTTCTGGACGACAATTTTAGCATCATTAAGCGTATTCTCTTTTCTTGCAGTATTTTTAACTTCTTTTTGAAGGACAGACATGGGAACACCTCCTTTTCAAATAATCAATTTCTTTCTAGACACCGCTTCTATTAAGTGGGTGTTCCATTATCCACTTCGGTGGGGGTAGACTCCGCCTTCGCCGCTAAGTGTTCCAATTGAGATATGCGGCTTTGGCGAAGCCCTCCACTGGAGGCTTTCGTCACCGAACTCTTGATGTTCAGCTTCAGTTGAATGAGTTCCCTCTTCTTTCTTTATTTAATTCTCGAATTGATGAGTAATTAAGCTAGCCGGTGTCACCTTACCAACGGGAATTACCTTATTGTCCTCTAAATCTTTAATCCAAGGTAGAAATTGACTTTCATCAAGCTTAGCAGTTTCTGAATAGTAATGATTACCAGTTACTGGAACGCCAATGACCTCTTCGACCATTTTAGCTGTCTCTGCAACATGAGCATTAGCCCACTTTTGCCCTTTAGTGATGGCTCGGACGAAACGTTGTACCGTGTCAGGGTTTTTAGCAATAAACTCATCGGTAAAGATATAAGCCGTGACCCCTGCTGCTTCACCAAGACCGGTATCTGAAGTATCAGCAATTTTAACAGCCCCTGAATCCAACATGCCTTTATAAAAAGGAGGATGAACACCTGCCACATCCACTAGACCTTGTTTCAGGGCCTGAATGGCCTGGACATCGGGCATGGACACCCACTCGACTTTATCTCTGGGTATTCCGGCTTGATCAAGGAGCCGATTAGCTAGAAAATCTGCGCAGATATTGCTTGTAATAGTCGAAAACTTGAGTTTACCTGGTTTATTCTTAAGATCGGCAAAGGATTTGATTCCACTGTCAGGTTTCACAAACCACCACATATGTCGTTGTTTGGGGTCAACACTAGCATCTGGCTCAATATCTCCCCTCGCTACTCCGGTGATCTTGGCGCCACCTGCTATAGCCACAGCAATAGTATTCGGGTGGAAAGCATTTACATCGTTATCACCGGTGAGAATTGACGGAATTTGTTGAGCTGGCTGGGTCTCGCCAGTTTCTACTAATTTAATGCCTTCCTCCGCAAAAAAGCCCATCTTATCAGTGACCAGCCAGGGAGCCAATGAGCAATCCCTTTTAGTCCAGGTTTTAATAATCCTCAATTCTTTATCACTTCCACTCGCTGCTGTCGATGCCGTTACCTTATTTTGGCCTTTATAGGCCCCTATCCCAATAGCTATGATCGCGATCACAGCAATCGCGCCAATAATCCAATTTTTAGTACTTTTTTCTAAAGACATCTTTTTTCCCCCTCAATGATTTTAGTCTGTGATTTCTAATTAAGCCTCAACCCTCGATGCTTTTTGTGGCCTCCCTTCTCTACTCTATCGACCTACTCTGCTGACTACTGACTTTGCCCAAAAGTAGCCTCCTTCCAGCCTAAAAGTCTGTGTTCCAACCTGATGAAAAGATGGTTGATAAGCAAGCCCAGTACTGAAATAATTACACTAGCTGCAAACAGCTTGGGAATCTGAAAGTTTATTTGAGAATTCCATACCAACCAACCCAGACCACTGCTGGCCCCAATCATTTCAGCGGCTATGAGCATAAAGAAAGCGGTCGCGGAACCAATTTTTAAGCCAGTGAAAATACCGGGTAGTGCCGAAGGAAGTATAACCTTGAAGATTAAGGTTTTTTTGTTCGTCCCCATAGACCGAGCGGATTTGATGAGCAAAGGATCGACGTTTCCTACTCCATTAATCGTATGAAACAGAATAGGCCATTGGCAAACCCAAAAAATCATAGCCACCTTAGAAACTTCTCCGATGCCAAAGAGCAACATGAATATCGGAAAAAGAGCAAAGGGATTAACTTCCTGCAACAACCGCAGCAGAGGTGAAACGACTCTTTTAAATGTCTTGTGCCCTCGACCCAGGAGAAAACCCAAGGGAATAGCTACTACCGTTGCTAGGATGAAGCCAATAATGGCTCTTTCAAAGCTAACCCCTACGTGACGAAATAATTCCCCAGTTTTGATCATTTCCCAAATTGTTAGGAGGACCACCGAAGGGGGTGCAATAAACGTATCCTTAACCAGCCCAATTCGAGGAGCTATTTCCCAAAGCAGCAAAAATACAATCAGTGATAACTCATAGGTTATCCAATGCTTGACCCTAAGAACAATCCTTTTCAGACCTGCTTCATTACTTTTAGATACCTCACTAGTTGCGTGTTCACTTATTAATGGGTTAATCTCCGCTACCATTCATTTCACCCCTTTATTTGGTATTCAAATCTGCTTCGTCTTTCCAGTCGACGACATTGTCTTCAATCCAATGAATAAATAAATTTATAGTCGCGCCTAACAGAGCAATCGTTATTGTAGCGGCAAATAGTCTGGCCATCTGGTAATTTACAGTTGAATTGTGAATTAACCACCCCAATCCTTTACTGGCCCCGATCATTTCTGCAGCAATCAGCATCAGAAAAGCCATCGTTGAACCCATACGTATCCCCGTGAAGATGGAAGGGGCGGCCCCCGGCAGAATAACCTTAAAGAAAATAGTAGCTCCATTGGCCCCCATCGATCGGGCACTTTTGATATACATGGGTTCTACATGCTGAACTCCCGCAATAGTGGCAAACAGGATTGCCCAAATACTGGACCAAAAAATAATAACTATCTTGGCAGATTCACCGATACCAAAGAAAAGAATGAAGATAGGGAATAAGGAAAAAGCGTTAATTTGACCAAGTATACTAAACAGAGGATCGAGGAATTTTGCTACTCTCGGAAACCACCCCCCCAAAATAAAACCCAGAGGAACCGCAATGACCATCGCAAAAGCCATACCGATCAAGACTCTCTGCATGCTCACAGCAATATGAATAAATAATTCTCCATTGACAAGTAGTTTCCACTCCGCCAATATGACCTTAGAAAAAGGAGGAATGAATTGGGAATCAGCCCAGCCTAACCGTGGTGCCATCTCCCAAAGGAGAAAAAATGCGATAATTCCGTAAT
>DATMYU010000007.1:0-3097 GCA_035560775.1 Desulfosporosinus sp. | reverse complement strand
ATTAAGGGTCAAGGAGGAAATGCATAATGTTTGATCAACTTTTTAGTCCATTTAGCATTCGAGGCAAAACCATCAAGAACCGCTGTACAGTCCCGGCGATGGTAACAGATTTCTGCAACGAAGACGGTACTGCAACTGAGCGTTACATCGCATATCATGAAGAAAAAGCAAAAGGTGGCTGGGGGCTAATTATAACCGAAGACTATAACGTGGACCCTCTCGGTCACGGTTTTAAAGCAACTGCTGGTCTTTGGAATGATGACCAGATAGAAAGTCACAGCGAATTACCAAAACGCGTTCATAAATATGGTGCGACGATACTGGCACAGATTTATCACTGTGGTCGCCAAACAAATTCAGGTGCCATTGATGGTCTTCCACGCTCTTCATCTGCGATTATGTGTCCATTCGGCGATGAGATACCAGTCCCCTTAACAACTGAAGAAGTTAAAGAAATGGTTGGCAAGTATGGCGATACCGCACTTAGGGCTAAAAAATGTGGTTTTGATGGGGTTGAAATCCACGGAGCTCATGGCTATTTGATCACGCAATTCTTTTCGCTATATTCTAACAAACGAATTGATGAATACGGCGGCAACTTCTGGAACCGTACAAGATTTGCACGAGAAATCATCAAAGATATTCGCGAAAAGTGCGGTGACGATTTCATCATTGGAATGCGTATTTCGGCTGATGAGTTTGTTGAAGGTGGGCTGACGATTGAAGATAATAAAGCTATCGCTCGAATGATGGAAGCAGAAGGTCTTGATATCATTCACGTTTCTGTTGGAAACTACCTTTCTGTTGATCTAAATGTAGCAAGTTCACACTCAAGCCATGGTTGGTTTACTGACTGGGCAAAAGCAATAAAAGACGTTGTCAGTATTCCAGTGATTACTGTGTCGAGAATTAATGATCCCTTTTTAGCGGATAGTATCTTAGCCTCCAATAAAGCAGATTTCATTGCCATGGGTAGAGCTTCGCTCGCAGATCCTGAAATGCCCATTAAAGCTCAAGAAGGCCGTTTCGAAGATATTCGTCGTTGTATTGGCTGTAACGATGGCTGTATTGGCACCTTATTTAACGATGAACCAATACGATGTGTTTTGAATCCTGAGCTTGGCCTTGAGTACGAAGGTGGTATTCAACCCGCTGAAGTAAAGAAAAATATTACCATAGTCGGTTCCGGACCTGCAGGTCTATACGCTGCAATAACAGCTGCTAAGGCCGGTCATCAAGTTACAGTTTATGAGAAGGGCGAACACGCTGGCGGTCAATTCTATATTGCCGCAATCCCACCAACAAAAGGCGAAATCACCGACTTTATTGTATGGCAACTTGCGCAGTGTAAAAAACTAGGCGTCCACATAAACTATAATACCGAAGCTACAGTGGAATTAATTAAGAAAACAAATCCGGATTCCATTATTCTTGCCTCTGGTTCGGAGCCAATACTTCCGCCTATCTCTGGTCTTAAAGAAAATTCCAAGACTACCTTTGCTAAGGATATTCTTGACGGAAAGGTAAAACCGGGATCACGCTGCGTAATCATCGGTGGTGGGCAAGTCGGTGCAGAAACAGCTCATTTCCTATCGCAGATGTTAAAAGACGTTACAGTGGTTGAGATGAAAGATACGATTGCTAGTGATGCACCGCTTGCAATTCAGTGGCATTTGACGAGAGCACTTAAAGAACGTAATGTTACAATGTTGATAGGCACAAGCGTTGTACGGGTTGATGAAAATGCTGTTACTGTTAAAGATAGTCATGGTATTGAAACAGAACTCCCTGCCGATACCATCGTCGTAGCCGCAGGTTACCGTGCATTTAATCCATTAGCAGAAGCACTTACTGAGTTTAACGTTAATGTTCAAGTTATCGGTGATGCCAAACAAGTACGTAATGTCCTTGCCGCAACAACAGAAGGATATCTTGCTGGAAAAATAGTTTAGCTTTAGCTTTCAAATTTTGCTACAGGATTTGTCGTATATGGCAATCCATCCAATGAACTTAAGGACTCACTGGAAGCTTTTGGCGGTACGTATATGTCACCGATTGGAGGGTTTACACGCTAAACTTGAACGATACATCGATTAGAAGGTAGTTTGATTACTTCAACTCCCTTCCGTATGGTTCTGATCAATCACTTTATTAACTTTACCTAAATGACCAGTGAACATTAAGATGAAGCTCTAAAGCGGTTATCCGTCCCACAGCCACACATTCCCTCAAAAATTTCGGGAATCCATGGCCGTCGCTGATAAGCCGCTCGTCCCCTCCTGTTAGTTAGGAACAAGCTGACGGGAACGCCAGCCACAGCATACCCCACCATGCTGGGGTATGCTGCGGCTTTTGGCATGACCGCGGTTATCCTGCTTTTGGCCGGCTTATCTTTGTTGCTGGGGCCCTCACCCGAGAGCAACAGCACGACGGGCTTCTTGAGTAGTACCTGAAAACCAATGTAATACTGGAGTACTATCTCTACAGTTTTTTCAACTAGATCAAGAACACGACTTGCAGCATTTCTTGCTTGAATGAGTACTTATTATCTTATCATCAGCCTTCTCACACTCAATTACTACTTTGTTAAATATAGACTCCTGCAACGGCATGGTTTCCTGATATTTATAAGATCCATCTAAACCAACCTCTCCAATAAATCGGGATTTTGAAATAGACGGATATAAGCAAAGATTGCTCATCTCATTAGATACTTTACGAGCTGTCATAAGAATCTTGAGGTTCTGTGAAGGTTTTTAGATCTATTAGAAAAAATAGTCAATAAATGCTAAAATAAGACTATACAAATCGTTGCAACAACAAACTTTTTAGACGTCGATTCCATAGGAAATAGGAAACAATTTTAAGTATAAACACATCCTCGCATAAGTTTATAGTGGATAAAGCAGACATTGACTGTTTGCTACATAATAAATGGGAATTGTTTATACCAGGATTAGTTTACGTGCTCTATGGCACACTTATTTGTGCTTAAAAATAGCAAACGGCACATCTTAACATGGGGGCAGTATAACTGCACCACTCACCTCCCCGTGCTCTGTAGTGTATCTGCTTATCCAAATGCATTATATCCACC
>DATMYU010000006.1:0-10753 GCA_035560775.1 Desulfosporosinus sp. | reverse complement strand
TTTATAAAGAATATATTGAGCGGGGTATCATCATTGTCATGTGTGATCCGATTGCCTCGGGCACACTCATTCGCAAAAGCCAATATACAGAATTCGTGAAGCCCTATGCAACGGAACTGATGAATCACATTCATAAATTGGGAGGTATGTGTTGCTATCATATATGTGGCAATACGAAAGAAATTGTGATGGACATGGTGGATACAGGACCGGATATGCTGAGTATTGATAACCTTGTGGATCTGGAATATGTGAAAGGACAAGTGGGAGAACGTATACCCATACTGGGCAATGTGCCGCCTGTCGATGTGCTTATGTTGGGCTCAAGATCGGATATTTTCGAATCTGTTAAGACCTGCATCCGCAAGGGGAAAGACAGCCCGAAAGGCTATATTATTGCTTCCGGTTGTGATATCACGCAAAATGTTCCTGTTGAAAACATCGACTATATGATGGAAGCGGTTCGCAAATATGGACGCTACCCTCTCGATGAAGCGTTGTTAAATGAACCGGCAACTAACAATTAAGCATTAATAGGACTAATTTAAGAAGGTGAAGGTGAAGGGTATGGCTAAGTCAAAAGAAGAATTGTTACAACAATTATCCGATTGCGTATTCGAAATGGAAGATGAAAGTGTAGTTGATGTAGCCAAAGAATATATTGAGGCAGGCTACGAAGCACTGGACGGGGTCCTTAAAGGTCTTGTCGAGGGGATGAACCGCGCCGGTCAGATGTATGAAGATGAAGAGTATTTCGTGACCGACCTTTTGCTGTGTTCCGATGCTATGTATAATGGTCTGGAAGTCTTGAGACCTCATCTACCTCAGGAGAAAACTGGTGCTGTCACCTATAAATGTGTTATCGGTGTCGTAGAAGGGGATACCCACGATATCGGTAAGAACCTTGTGCGAATTATGCTCGAGACGGCAGGATTTGAAATGTATGACTTGGGCAGAGATGTGCCATTGAAGAGTTTCGTCGAAAAAGCAAAGGCCGTGGATGCGCATCTAATTTGTCTTTCCACACTGATGACTACCACCATGCCTGGCATGAAGGAAGTCGTAGATATGCTGGAAAAAGAAGGACTTAAGGATAAAGTAAAAGTTATGATCGGCGGTGGACCTATTTCCCAGGCTTATTGTGATCAAATCAACGCTGATGGTTATGCTGTCAATGCCATCTCGGCGGTTTCCTTGGCAAAAAAATTAGTCGGAATGGCTTAAATATTGGGGCTAGGAAGGAAGTACTCATGGATTCCAAAGCAAGACTTTTAAGCGCTTTAAAAGGTGGGAATACCGACCGCTCCCCTTGTATTTGCCCGGGCGGCATGATGAATATGGTGGTTACTGCCTTGATGGAAAAGGCAAATATTCACTGGCCCGAAGCACATACGGATTCTATTAAAATGGCAGGATTAGCCAAGGCAGTCTATGATTATGGTTGTTTCGAAAATTATGGGGTACCCTTCTGTATGACCATCGAAGCAGAACAGATGGGTGCCGTCGTGGACTTAGGTTCCACCATCTACGAACCCCATGTCACAGGCTATGTCATCGATAACCCTTCCCAATGGGAGAAATTAGCCCCTTTCGATCCTTATGGCAAACGGGCCAAAGTGGTGCTAGATGCCATCAAGATTCTCAAAAAACATGAGGATCGTGTGCCTATTATCGGTAATCTCTCAGGACCTGTAAGTGTTGCTACTTCTTTGATGGAACCAGTAAATTACTATAAGGCATTAAGGCGCAATAAAGAAGATGCCCATGCTTTCATGAAGTTTGTTACTGAAGGTCTCATTAGTTTTGGCAAGGCTCAGATCGAAGCAGGCGCAGATGTGATAACTATCTCTGATCCCAGTGGCACAGGAGAAATCTTAGGTCCCCGCTTATTTGACGAATATGTGGTGACCTATGTGAATCAGTTGATTGATGGGCTCCACGAGATAAATCCGGAACTACCAATCATCGTGCACATCTGCGGACAAATGCATAAAGTTTATGAAGAACTGAATAAAATTCGTGCCGATGCTCACAGCTTCGACTCTATTGTCAGCATCAAAGAGTCGAAGAAAGTGATGCCCGGTAAGATTATGATAGGTAATGTAAGTACCTTTGCTCTGGAGTTTGCTGATGCAGACCGCATTCGGATCTTGACCCAGAAGGTGATGGATGATGGGTCAGATATCATTGCGCCTGCTTGTGGTCTGGGAACTAAGTCCTCTCTGGAAAATATTCAGGCGATGTTACATTTTGTTCAGGAAAGTAGTCATGAAGCCTAGGCCATTGAGGGCTTTGTACTGGAAGACGAGGTTGTAGAATGCAGACAATTGCCTTACCAAGACAGAATTTAAAATTTACGTATGATACAGAGATAGAGGAAAGCCTTCTAGATATCTTGATTGCCCAGCAGATTTTCATTGAAAGCCCCTGTGGCGGACGTAGCAGTTGTGGCAAGTGTAAGATTAAACATTTAGGTGGGGAGCTTCCACCGCTAGCGGTCGATGAGGAAGAACGCCTGACCCAAAAAGAGATTGAGGAAGGCATCCGTTTAGCCTGTCTCATCTATCCGACAGGGGATCTGGAAATTGACATCATCGATCAGGAGGAAAATCACCAGGTTCTGACAGGAGGTTATGTGCCGGAGTATGAACGCAATCCGGCGATTTGGAAAAAGACCATCGAGATCATAAAGCCTACCTTGGAGGAGCAAACCCCTTACGAAGTGCTGTTCGAAAAGGCGCTGGATATCAATCATCTACCCTGGAATGTGACCCGCCAAATCACTATGGGAGAGGGAACTTATACAGCGGTATTCAATCAGGATCAGCTTATTGGTCTTGAAAAAGGGGATACCTCTGAGCTGCTTTACGGAGTTGCAGTCGATATCGGAACGACCACCGTTGTGGCCTCACTTATCAATTTAAGGACAGGGGAAGAAATTGATAGCGAAGCGGCTATCAATGCCCAGAAAAATTTTGGGCAGGATGTGCTAACTCGCATCACCTATGTTCTCGATCAGGGTAAAAACGGGCGGGATCAGTTACAGACGGCCATTGTCGATTCCTTAAACGAGATGCTCCAGACCATGTGCGAAAGGCAACAGCTCTCCCCCAACTTCATCTATGAAATCGCCATTGCGGCTAATTGCACGATGATGCATATGGTTCTGGGGGTTGACCCGCTATCGATCGGAAAATCTCCTTATGCCCCAATTTTTGTCGAGGCAAAAGACATTTCAGCGCTAGATATTGGTTTGACTGCCCTGTCCTCCTTTGGTCGGGTATATTGTCTACCGGCCGTCTCCTCCTATATTGGAGCAGATATCGTGGCCGGGGCTTATGTGGCAGGGCTCCACGACAGGAAGGATAAAGTGCTCTTTATCGATATCGGTACTAACGGGGAGATCGTTCTGTCTGACGGGGGAAAATTAGTGTCCTGTTCCTGTGCCGCGGGACCGGCCCTTGAAGGAATGAATATCAGCAGCGGTATGCGTGCTGCCGATGGAGCCATTGAGGAAGTCCGTTTCGATAACGAGAGGGGCTTTAATCTGGAGGTTATTGGCAACAAAACCCCGCTGGGTTTATGTGGCAGCGGGATACTGGCAGTTATACGAGAATTGTTGAAACATAATTTTGTTAATGTCCGTGGAAATATCGTTAAACTTGAGGAGTTGGAGATAGGGGACCCGAGATTATCCTATCTCGACCTTGATGGCAAGAAAAGGCGAATTTGTATTGGCGAGGGCCCACAGAAAATCCTGATTACCCAGGGGGATATTCGCCAGGTCCAACTGGCCAAGAGTGCAATTTTATCAGGGTTTGTAGCGTTGGTAAATGCTATGGACCTCGCATTTTCGGATCTGGATGAGGTGATCGTGGCTGGTCAGTTCGGCGCTCATCTTTCTGTAGAAAGTTTGGCAGGGACGGGTATTTTGCCGAAGGCTGTCAAAGAAAAGATCACCTATATCGGTAATTCCTCAAAAACAGGGGCTTATCTGGCCTTGATGTCTCTTGAAACCCGTCAAGAGATGGTACGGCTTGCCAGCGCCTTCGACTATCTCGAATTGAGCGTAACAAAAGGTTATGAACGGTTATTCGTTGAGTGCTCCCAGTTTAACGTGAAATAGAGCTTGAAACTCATCCCATCTTAATACCGATGAAGTCCTATGTGAAAACAAGCGTTATTTAGTTATTCGTAAGGAGTTAAAAGTAATGAATGTTTTACTTTTTGGTGGATTCTTAGGTTCGGGAAAAACCTCAATTATATTGCAGGTCGCGAGATACCTTTTAAAAGGTATCTCGACACGACAGTTGGATGCTGTTAAACCGTCCTTGGTAATTATTGAAAATGAAGTTGGGGAAGCGGGTATTGATGATAAAATCCTTAAAGCAGAAGGGCTAAGCGTTCGAGAACTTTTTGCTGGGTGTATTTGTTGCACGCTGAATGCAGAGCTTACCGTATGTCTTAATGAAATTCAGGAGGAATTGGCGCCACAATGGGTGATCATTGAGACAACGGGCATGGCCTTTCCCGATAGAATTGCGGAAACGATTACTAAGTATGGTAAGGGTATTGATAGTTTGAAAACGATTGTTGTGGCTGATGCGGAGCGATGGGATGATCTTTCTGCGATCATGCCCGGTCTAATAGAAGGGCAAATTGCTGAGGCAAACATCATTCTCTTGAACAAAATCGATTGTTTAGAACCTGAGCAAGTTAGTGACGTCGAAGAAAGCATTAGAAGGATAAATTCTTCAGCCCTTTTCTATGCAATATCCGCGCATGATGAGGTCGATCCTCAAATCTGGCGTAAGGTGGTGCCTTATAGTGAGTGAACAGCGGAATGACCACTTGCCTGAGCACTCACATCAACAACATTCACTTGAGTGCTCAACTAAGCATTCTGACCCGGCAATCTTTTCTGAAACCCATAGTTTGGTGTTCTTAGAAAAAGTAACGTCTGAAAAGATTCAACAAGCGCTCACTCAATGGGTTGAAGAGATTAGAGATTGGGCAAACGGCAATGCTTATTTGATTGGACATATTAAAGTGTTTGTTGATGGTCAGGAAAATTTATGGTTATCTTCTACAGGTAGAAGCATAAATATCAAACACTCCCAAGGGTGGAGTGAATGGTCTACGGACAGAGTTACCCTAAGCGTGACGGCCATTATTTTTGGAACGTCAAAGGAAGCTTTAGGGGAAGTAGCAAAACAGAGTCTTCGGGAATATTTTAAGCTGTGAAAATGCTGGATAACGGCAGGAGCTTTAATCGCTACACTCAAAAACGAAGGAATGCTAAGGTTATGGTTGAACAGATTGCTGAAGCACTAAACAGGACAACGAAACAAGCAATCGGAGTATACTGTGTGAGGACGATAAAATTATCATCTTGTAATGCAGAACTCATTATAGGGATAAATAACAGAATAGCGACTGATAAATGTCCGGCTAGAAACATTTGTTAGTCGCTATTCTGTTGTCTGGCTTATGAAAGACCGGTTAAAAATAGTGGGTAAAGGCTCTATCTTAATTGATAGAGCTTTGAATTTGCGTCCCATTAATGAAGATTATGATAATACGCACCACTAGCATTTGTTTCAACACAGAGGGGGAATTCTCCTCATTGAAAAAATCTTATTCCATTTAGGTTTGGTCGGAAGTTCGCCTTCTGCAGCAAAGTTTGATATTCTAGACGAAGTGGTATTAGTTGATAATTTATTAAAAGATTGGAATCAAACGGATGCAAAAGAAGCGATATCACACCTTTAATGAGCAGTTGCGTGAAAGGTTCGGTGGAAAAATATTCAAGGTTTCTTTGGACGCTGGATTTACCTGCCCTAATCGTGATGGAACGCTGGGCAGAGGCGGGTGTGTCTATTGTAGCGCACGGGGTTCTGGAGATTTTGCTGGAGAACAGGGCTTATCCATCCATAATCAGTTTGTTGAAGTGAAGGAACGGATGAAGAAGAAATGGCCCAGTGCACAATACATAGCTTATTTTCAAGCGTATACCAATACCTATGCTACGGTTGAGCGCTTGCGTGAGGTCTATGAAGAGGCTCTGGCAGAGGAAAATGTTGTAGGGCTATCCATCTCAACAAGGCCAGACTGCCTGCCGGAAGAGGTACTTGATTATCTTGAGGAACTGAATAGGAGAACCTACTTGTGGGTTGAGTTGGGATTGCAAAGCATTCATGATCGGACCATGGAATGGATTAAAAGAGGTCATAACTATGACCAATTTCTCAAGGGTCTTGAGCAGTTGCATTTGAGAGGAATACGGGTTTGTGTCCATATCATTCTTGGGTTGCCTGGAGAAACGAAAACGGACATCTTGGCAACCGCTCAAGCGGTTGCCAAGATGCCTTTGCAAGGGATCAAAATTCATTTGCTCCATGTGTTGAGGGGAACGCCTTTGGCGACAATGTATCAGTGCGAACCGTTTGATCTTATGACGAAAGAAGATTATGTCTCGCTTGTGGTCGATGTATTAGAGATCTTACCCTCTGAAATGGTTATTCATCGTCTAACCGGAGACGGCCCCCCGGATGACCTCATTGGCCCCCTTTGGAGCCGTAAAAAATGGGAGGTTCTCAATGCAATCGATGCGGAACTAGTTCGGCGGAATACATGGCAAGGGAAAAAGTCAATATAATAGCAGCCTTTCAAGATAATATTTGACCCGTAACAACTCGATAGTATAATGTGAGTTGTTACGGGTCGATAGCATGATGTCACCTGAACTTGGCTATGTTATAATAGAGCGGAACTGTGTTGTTGTCCTTCAAATTAATATATAGGCAAGGAGTTGAACGTATTGGAGCAGGCACGCTATCAGGAAATTGCCATGGATATAGCTCATGCCATCATGATGGGGGAATACCATGAAGGGGTTAGGATTCATGGCCGTTCTACTTTAGCAGGGCGTTATAACGTCTCGCCGGAAACGATTCGCCGTGCTATCGCAGTATTGCAAAATATTGGTGTAGTCATGGTTAGCCAAGGGGTAGGAATTACCGTGACATCGAAGGCTATGGCAGAAAAATTTATTAAATCATATAATCAAAAAGGAGAAATTCAAGTCTTTCTAGAAGAGTTAAAAAGCCTAATGGATAAAAGGCGTGAAAATGATATAAAGATAGAGAAACATCTTAATAAACTGCAAGGATATACAGACCGCATAATGTCTCGGTGGCTAGATGTCGGGGAAATCGAAATCGGAAAAGACTCACCTGCGATTGGAAAGACCTTGCGGGAGTTAAAAGTTCGAGAGCGGACAGGGACGACCATTATTGCAGTTGTTCGAGATGGCTTTGAACAGTTTTCTCCGGATGCTAGCTTTGTTCTACGTGACCAAGATGTTCTTGTGGCTGCAGGGTCCTCAGAAGGACAAGAGAAGTTGCAGCAATTAATTCTGTGATTTGGAGTAATGTAAAATGTATCCTGGCATTGATATTATTGAAATAGAACGAGTGGTTATAGCGTTTAAACGGCAGCCGATGTTGTATGAACGCCTTTTCACGACTCGAGAACGTGAAAACTTAATAAACAAAGGCATCCAGAGTTATGCAGCCCGTTTCGCCGGAAAAGAGGCTGTTCTTAAAACCTTGGGGACGGGGCTTTGCGGATTAGGTTGGCATGATATAGAAATCTTAAGCGAGTCGAGTGGAGAACCTCTGGTCTATCTCAGTTCCAGAGCCATGGATTTGGTTTTGGCTCGCGGTGGGTCCCGAGTGCGAGTCAGTTTATCCCATAATCGAACTCAGGCGATGGCGTTTGCGATTTTATCTTAATTAGGCTTCAAGCAGATTTCATAACAAAATGGGATTTGTTGATATATTCACGATTGTTCCAGAGGATTAGGTTAAAAAGAGGAAGCTTTATGAGACAAAACGAACAATATAATCAAGATTGCGATAATTAATTATCATTGAGCAGTATAAAAAGGCATTGTAAGCAACTGGAGGATTTGAGCTCAGATTGCTGTAATGAATTAGTTGATAAAAGGATAGATAAAAAGAAGCGGGGTGGGGAACGTGCGTGTAGTCAACGTGGAACAGATGCGGCAGATCGAAGAAAAGGCTATTCATCAGTATGGCATTCCAAGTTTGCTGCTTATGGAAAATGCAGCCTGGGCTGTCGTTGAAGTAATTCGGCGTCATCTCCATAAAGAAGGGGAGGCGGATTTAAGCGGCCGAAAAGTAGTGATCTTAGTTGGCAAGGGAAATAATGGCGGAGATGGTTTGGCTGTTGCTCGACATTTGGTTTTTCTGGGCATGGATGTCACGGTCTTTTTATTTGCTGGACTTAAGGAGCTAAAAGGTGACGCAGCCTTAAATTTGCGTCTTTTTCAAGGGACGACTGGAAAATGCTTTGTGATAGAAGGGGAGAAGCAACGTCGTTTGACGCGTCTAGCCTTGGCGCAAGCGGATGTCGTTGTGGATGCTCTTTTCGGAATCGGAATGCGTGGGGCTCTGCCTAGTTTAATAGAAGAATATGTGGATGAAGTGAATCGTGCTCAGGGATGGGTGATCTCGATTGACATTCCCAGTGGGGTAGAAGCTAATACTGGTAAGGTTTACCGTTCCGCGATTCACGCTCAATCCACGGTCAGTTTTGGACTTCCAAAATTGGGTCTTTTTCTCGGGGAGGGCCCAGAGTATAGCGGACGGGTCGTTGTGGATCCAATTTCTATTCCCGAATCCTACCTTGAAGATGAAGGGATTTCCACATTTGTATTAACCGATGACATGGTACGTGCTATGCTTCCAGTTCGCCAACTTCGAGGACACAAAGGAACTCATGGCAAAGGAATTCTTGTGGCAGGGTCAAAAGGCATGAGTGGGGCAGCCGTTTTGGCTGGACGGGGGGCTTTGCGAAGCGGCATTGGATTGTTGCAAATCGTTACTCCCCATGGGGTTGGGAAAGAAGTAAATGCGGGGATCACGGAGGCGACCGTTTGGTCTGCGCCGGGAGAGGATTGCCTTAACGAAGAAGCTTGGCCGGTGATCTTTAAACAATCTGAGAAAGCTCAAGCCCTAGCGGTCGGCCCTGGGTTAGCACAGAATCCCCAATTTATTTCTGTACTAGAGGAGATCTTGAGAACGATAAGTTGTCCGGTTATCTTGGATGCAGATGCCCTTAATCTGGTTGCTTTAGAACCGGGCTTGATCGACATGAGGGTGGGCAGAGGTCCGCTTGTCTTTACGCCGCATCCGGGTGAAATGGCCCGGCTTTGTCAATGCAACATAGAAGATGTGGAAAGCAATCGACTGGATATCGCAGTGGCGAAAGCGGTCGAGTGGGAGGCCGTGGTTGTTTTAAAGGGTTCAGTGACGATTATTGCTTCCCCAGACGGCAGGGCCTTTTTCAATCCAACCGGAAATCCTGGACTGGGAACAGGGGGGACGGGAGATGTTTTAACCGGCAGCATACTTGCCTGGTTGGCGCAAGGGGTTCCTCCGCTTGAAGCAGCATGCCTAAGCGTATTTTTGCATGGGAGAGCTGCGGATGTCTTAGCGACGGAATATGGTTGGTCAGGATTCACGGCATTGGAAGTGGCAGACAGATTACCTATAGTCCGGCGTGCGCTGGAACTAAGCCTTTAGAGAGAAGAGGGGATGGATTTATGGGGTTGCGACAGGTTTGGGCTGAGGTAAATTTACAAACTCTGAGAGAAAATTACTTCAAGCTTCAGGCGTTTACCCAAAGTGAAATAATGCCGATCGTCAAGGCAGATGCCTACGGACATGGAGTGATTCCAGTTGTAAAAACGCTAGTGGCGTGCGGAGTTCAGCGTTATGGGGTTGCTCTTTTGGAAGAGGCGCTGGAAATTAAAGCGGTGTTTCCTGAGCTTACGATCATGGTCATAGGTGCTACAGAGCTAGATCAGTCGGATACTTTAGTTAAGGAAGACATTATTCCTGCTATTTTCCAACTTTCCCACGCTCGAGCGCTCTCAGATGCAGCTGTAAAACAAAATCGCACGGCGAGAATGCATTTAAAAATAGATACCGGAATGGGCCGAATCGGATTTCGAGAGACAGACTTTGCAGAGATTCTTAAGATTGCAGCGTTACCAAATTTATTTATTGAAGGGATTTTCACACACTTTGCTACATCAGATCAAAGAGATCTGTCGTTTGCTCGAGAGCAGCTAAAGCGCTTTCAATCCCTCTATGACAAGCTAAAGAAGGCAGGACTCAATATTCCAATTCGTCATGTAGCGAATAGTGCCGCAATTATCCAATTCCCAGAATCCCATTTTGAGCTTGTTCGTCTGGGGATTAGTCTTTATGGACTTACACCGTCTTCTCAGGTTGGCGGAAATATTGGTTTGGAACCAGTTATGTCGTGGAAAGCGAAAGTTTCTCATGTCAAAAGCATCAAAACAGGCGAAACCGTAAGTTATGGACGCACATTTCAAGCTGCTTATCCTACGCGTGTTGCAACCATTCCAGTGGGTTATGCGGATGGGCTGCGCAGAGCACTTTCTAATCATGGTGAAATGCTAATCCACGGGAGACGTTCCACGATGATCGGACGGATTTGTATGGATCAGACCATGCTTGAAGTGACCAAGATTCCAGGAGTACAAGTGGGCGATGTCGTAACGATTTTGGGGAAAGATAAGCATGAACAAATTACAGCGACAGAAATGGCAGATTGGATTGAAACTATCAGTTATGAAGTAGTTTGTGGAATCTCCAAACGAGTTCCCCGTGTCTACCTTGATCCGATGGAGAAATAG
>DATMYU010000005.1:0-10048 GCA_035560775.1 Desulfosporosinus sp. | reverse complement strand
ATACTATATTGTAATATCTTTAAAGATAAAGGGTCACAAGACACATCCTCGGCTATGTGATTGTCGTGTCACATAGGCACGACGTCTTTTCGTAAGCAGGAATAACAAACTCCTTGAAAGCGACCGAACCCAGACGCGAGGCAGCACCCAAGAACGTGCGCTACCGCCAAGCGAGCCACGGATGGGGAGTCGGGCGGAACATTCACTCGTGTTCCGCCCGCTCCCCCAGAAATAGGAACTGGAACGGTCAGTTTGCGCTAGTCGCAAGCACCGAGCGCGGTGTCACACAAGTCCCCTAGCGAATTTCTGCTAATATCGCGGTAGCCCCCAGAGCAATCAGACGCTCGGCGACTTCGAGACCTACAGTTTCAGGATCGGTCCCTTTGGCTTCCGCCCTGATCAAGCGAACCCCATCTAAGCTTGCCACCATACCGTGAAGAATAATCTGTCCTTCAACAACTTGTGCTAAGGCTCCAATAGGGACTTGGCATCCCCCTTCAAGTTTGCGCATTAAAGCACGTTCTGCACGTACTGCCTGTTCCGTCGCAGCATGATTAAGCTTAGATAATAGCTCCTGAATGTCTGAACGATTCTCGACAATCTCAATAGCGATTGACCCTTGCCCGACCGCAGGAAGCATTATGTCTTCAGGCAGGATTTGAGTAATTCTCTCTTCCCAGCCCATCCGCTTCACACCAGCAGCAGCAAGAACAATCCCATCCATATTGGAGTCAATCAATTTCTTCCAGCGCGTTTGAAGATTCCCTCGCAAATCCATAAAGTCAAGATCCGATCGATAGTGGTTGAGCTGTGCCTTCCGACGCAGACTACTCGTACCAATGATGGCTCTTGAGGGCAATTGGTCAAGAGTAACCCCGTTCTTGCTTAAATAAACGTCCCGTGGCTCCTCACGTTCACAAAAGGTGCTGATCGTTAACCCTTCAGGTAATAAAGTCGGCATATCCTTAAGACTATGAACAGCCATATCAAGTTCTTGGTTTAATAGGCCATTTTCAAGTTCCTTGGTAAATAATCCTTTGTCCCCGATTCTGGAAAGAGGAACATCCAATATCTTATCCCCTTTGGTCTTCATAGAGACAAGTTCAAACTTTAAATGCGGATAAAACATAGTTAGTTGACTTTTTACCCACTCGGCTTGCCAAATTGCTAAGAGGCTGTCCCGAGTTCCAATACGAATATTCTTCATTCTGCCCTCCTATGATGATGCGCATGCTCCGAATTATGTTTCAGCATCAAACCTGGTCGTTTTTCTTCTTCTGCAACATCTAAATCAAAAAGGTTCTGCAAAATCTCTGTGTAAAGATGACCTTGGCTTGTCGTAGCATACTCCTTAAGATTTTTAATAGCTCCATGTAAGAGGTGATTAACGATGGAGTTAGCCATCGAAGAAATGATCTTTTCCTGATTGGGCGTTAACTCACCTAAACGCTCTAATGCCCGACTAAGCTGGGCATTTTTAGTTTTTTGTCCTTTTTGCTGTAAGGCAACGATTGTCGGAACAACAAACAAGGAATTAAGCCATTTGGTAAAAAGTAGCATTTCCTCTTCAATAATCTTTTCCGCACTTAATGCCGCTAATTCACGTTCTTGATGATGGCGATCGACAACCCCCTGCAAATCATCAATGTCAAATAACGTAATGCTAGGAATCTCTCCCACGTCCGGGTGAATATCGCGCGGTAGCGCGATATCAATGAGAAGTATTGGACATCCCTTTCGCTTCTCCATGATCGCCTTCATGCGCTCCGACAGTAAGACAAAATGTGTTGAAGCCGTTGCAGAAATTACAATATCCACTACCTCTAAGTATTGATCCATCTCATCAAAACGCACCGCGCGACCGGAACACTCACTAGCCAAGGTAACGGCTTTTTCATACGACCGATTAGACACCAAGACGGTCGAAGCCCCTGCGGCAACCAAGTGTTTGGCAGTCAGGGCGCTCATCTCTCCGGCTCCAATAATTAAAATTCCTTTGCCTTGAAGATCTCCAAAATGTTGTTTGGCAAGCTCTACCGCTGTATAACTGATAGAAACAGGATGCTGGTCAATTAAAGTATCCGTGCGTACTCGTTTACCCACCGCTAAGGCAGTCTGGAAAAGTACATTAATTGATTTATTCGTGACCTTCGCATCATTTGCTTGTTCATAAGCATGGCTCACCTGTCCAAGAATTTGAGTCTCTCCTCGAACCATCGAATCCAAACCAGAAGTAACACGAAACAAGTGGCGCACGGCATCATATAAGGTGTATACACATAAGTACTGGTTGAGTACGTTTTCCTCGACTCCATAGTGAGTGGTTAGAAATTGCTTAATGGAACAGATTCCCACTTCTACATCCGTTGTTGCAGCATAAACCTCAGTACGATTACAGGTACTGAGAATCACAACTCCTTCGAGTCCGGGATAACTTTTAAGTTGTCTCAAAACTTCCTGCATTCGGGAAGAATGGACACTCATTCTTTCTCGGATTTCGACTGGCGCGCTTCGATGATTTAATCCAATAGTGACAGGAAACACTTTTCAACCACTCCTTCTGCCTCAGTTAATAGCTGGGCTTTGATGAGTCCCCTCACTTCGCCGTCCGTAGCCCGCTTCCAAAAGATACTCCGTTTTTCGGGTGACAAGCTAAGCTTGACAATATTCCGCCAAGTCTTCAACAAGGTAAGATATTCAGCCATCTCCTTGCCATAATAATTCTGCAACTCTGCGCGAACTTGCCTCGCTACAATGGGACTGCTTCCCCCAGTCGATACGGCAATTTTCAAATCTCCTTGTTCCATGATCGACGGAACAATAAAACGACACTTCTCAGGGGCATCAACGACATTGACTGGCCGGTAATGATTTTTAGCATCACGGGACACTTTATCGTTAACCTCCTCTTTTTCAGTACATGAAAAAACAAGGATAGCCCCTTGAATATCGTCTGTCGAATATTCCTTTTCTGACCAAAGACATGTATTAGAGTTGATCAGCGCCTTTAAATCCCCAACAAGCTGTGGGGAAACAATATGAACTATAGCTCCATGATCCAGGAGGGTCTGAACTTTTCGCAAAGCGACTACTCCACCTCCAACGACCAAAACCGGCTGAGCATCTAAATCCATAAATATTGGATAATACTGCGACATATAAAACAGTCACCTTCTCCAGCTTCTCAATCTTCTTATTCGTTTCTTTTATCTACTCATCTCGACATATTTCCTTCAAAATCACGAAGATTTTAAAGATAATGAAAAACTTGTATCCTGATGTTCGACCTTTTTACTAAGCGTATGAATGAAGTCCCGGCAAAAGATAATTGACGCCAAAGAAAGTAAACAGCACCGCTGCAAAACCAAAGATTGCCATCCAAGCAGCCCTTTTCCCTTTCCAGCCATACATCAACCTAGCATGCAAGTAAGCCGCATAAATGATCCAAGTAATCAGTGACCACGTCTCTTTAGGGTCCCACGACCAGTACGTCCCCCAGGCATAATTTGCCCATATCGCGCCCGTGATAATGCAGAGCGTTAAAAGGGGAAACGCAAATCCGATAACCTTATAGGACAGGTCATCCAGTACATCTAGCGCTGGGAAACGCGCGACAATTCCCTTGGAGTTTGATTTGCCTTCATCCTCTTTCCCCCATTTAAGTAAATACATAATCCCTATCCCGAAGGATATTGCAAAAGCGCCATAAGCCAACATAGCGGTCACAACATGAAAGGTGAGCCACTGACTCTTCAGGGCCGGAGGAATTGCTTGAGCAATACGTTCCTCGGGCCCCATGCCCATAATAATGAACATCAAAAGCAATACGGGGATGGGCATGACAAATGCGCCAAGAGACCTCAACTTATTGCGAATCTCGGCAAACAGGTAAACAGCCATGATCCCCCAAACAAATGTTAAGATAAATTCATACCCATTGGAAAGTGGTGCATGTCCGGAAATGATCATTCTAAGAATGATCGCAGCGGTATTAGCAAGTAAGGCTAGGATGGTAAGATAAGTCGCGATACGTCCCACAATTTCTTTTTTTGAGCCTATCCAAATCCAGTACAACAACATACTTAAGGTACTTGCCATTACCAAACTATAAAACATGATGGTTTCAAGGTTTTCTAACATTCTGTACCCTCCTAGTATCTTATCATTTTGTGATAGAGCTAACAAATTGTTCTAAGGCTTTTCTGGTATTATCCGTCACTTTCCCAGATAAGGCTCCCACTGTTAACTTTCCTTGTCTTCCGTTCTCGGCTTGAAAGATCCCAGAGATAACTTCTGGTTGCCAGTAAAAAGCAAGTAACAACCCAGCCATCAACAATGTGCAGCCCAACCAAATAAGAGTGACCCCTGGATCCTTCTTTACCTGTAACCCCGTAAATCCAGTCGCCCCATCAAACGTTAACTGATAGGTTCCTTGTACATCGATCGTTTGCCCATTTGTTAGCTGTCCAGATTGGACGGGCTGTACCCCAGTGCCTTTGTATACTTGGTAAAAAGCTCCAGCCTTTTGTGAAGTGCTTGACCCCATAAGGGTTGTTGTTATGAGATAAAGGTCCGTTCCTGGGGCCTGAAAATAATTTTGACCATTCTCGCGCAAAACAACTGGAGTCTTTTGACCATTCCTATCTACAGTAAAATGGGCACCTTTCGCAAAGCTTGCTTGATAGAAGGTAATTCCCTTATACACAAACGGATGATTCACGGACAATGTGTTTCTGATTACTTCTTGGCCATTTTCCAAAATACTCAGGTCTGTATACCAATTATCTCGTTCACCATTGGCTAAAAACCGATCTTCAGCAGAATTTATGCGAACACTAAATGTTTCAGAAACTGTCCCTTTAGAGACCTGGATTGCTTGAATCGGAAGGGTATTTCCAGCTCCTTCCATAAAGTACCCCTTGAATCCCAGGATGGATCCTAATAAAGCCCCCATGAGTAGAACCACAAACGAAAGATGGGTGATTAACGATCCCCAGTTTCCCATACGGCGTTTTATGGCAATAAAGCTCCAAGAATCAGACTGATCACTCAGCGTGAAACGATATCCTTTTTGTCTTAAGACCTCCTGAACCGATTCTCGCAATGGCGCAAACTGCCCTTGAACTACTACTTTATTTTTCTGCGGAACCTGTGCAAGACTAGACGGCGGCGTCAGCTTAAACGTTCGTTTGTAAATACCGTGAAACCGCTGCAGACTACACACTATGAGATTGATGCACAAGAGCCCCAACAATAAACGAAACCAAACGGTAGAATAAAGATGTGTAAAACCCATTGCTTGCCATAGTTGGCCCACAGCTTGAGCCTTTTCAGAATCTTGCTCTATCTGCGGAATTAGTGTCCCTATACCGGACACAAAGGCAACAATTCCCAACAGGGCAAGTCCAGTCTTCATTGAACTAAAGACACTCCACAGTTGGTCACTCCAACCCTTCGAATTTTCCGCCATAATTTACCCTCCTTGCCAATAAGCTAATTCAAGTATTATTCTCGAAATTATATCCTTATATCCTTATATCGGCAGATTGACAATCCCAACCTATATTGTACCCTATCCAAGCCTTGAATTCCATGCTTGAATATAGAACATAAGTGCATGAGGTTACCGGTAGCATGCCCACTGTGCCAAGTTGTAGAACCCCTATAGGTTGACTTGCGCAAAAGGGGCCCTATAATTAGCAATTACAGGGCCCCTTTTGCATCGTTTACTAGGGATCATCCAAATACCCTCCTGACCTATTCTACTGTAAGAGTGGCATGAACTAAAACTTTCGGACTCGAATAAATTCAGCTAACTCTCCTAAGGCTTTACGCGTCGGGACCTTGGGAAGGTCCTGTAGATGTTTCTTAGCCTTCTCAATATATAAATCGACCAGCTCCATCGACTTATCGATCGCTCCAGTGGTCTTTATAAGTTGAATAGTTTCCGCCACTTCATCATCTGTCTTGTCCATTTTTCTGAGCAACACTTTCAAACGCGAAGGGTCCTGTGACAATTGAAGGGCCAAAATCATGGGTAAGGTCATAATTCCCTGGCGCAAATCCCCTCCAACTGGCTTTCCAAATTCGGAGGCCTTTGCGGTAATATCCAAAACATCATCGACAATTTGAAAAGCCATTCCAAGTGAATGCCCATACGCACCCAATGCCCAAATCTGACGCCGGGGAGCGCCCGAGACCAAAGCCCCTAATCTACAACAGGCTGAGATCAACAAGGCCGTTTTACGTTTTATGCGGTAATAGTACTGTTTCAGGTTTTGCTCTACGTCAAAGGAACATTTAATCTGCTGAATCTCTCCCGTGCACATTTCAACACTGATTTCTGCTAAGATACGTGCAACCTCCGGATGATCAATCTTGGCAATGAGCACCAATGACTTAGCTAATAGATAGTCTCCAGTTTCCACAGAAACTATATTTCCCCAGTTAGCTTTAACTGTCGGTCGTCCTCTTCTGGTCATCGACGCATCCACGACATCATCATGGACTAGTGAAGACATATGGATGAGCTCTAAGGCCATAGCCACTGGCATCAACTTTTCCAAGGGATACCCATAGAACTTCCCGGCTAACAGCGTGAACGCCGGGCGCAATCGTTTCCCTCCGGCAGCCAATAAATGAACAGCCGAATCCTGGAGAATCGGATAATCCGTCTCCACAAATTTTGTCAGTTCTTTTTCGACCCGTTGTAAATCTGAATTTATCTGATTGAAGAGCCAAAGTTGTTTCAAAACCGGTTCACCTGCTCGCACCTTTTTCTTCATAGGATACCATATCTAATGGTAGTTCCGCTAGTGGGTCATCCACCTTGGCCTTGGACGGTTCCTTAGTGGCTAAAATTTCATCCTCGTACGTTAATAAGACCTCGTCAGTTGTAATTGTTTTTTGTACCCCGCTTTGTGAGGCATGAGCTTCCTCGTCGGCAACTCGTGGCGAAGTAGTCTGCGTGAATACTTTGTTCTCAATATTACTCGAGGTGTCCATTGAACTTTGAAATTCTCTAGTCAATTCACTAGTTGCTTTACGAATTTCAAACACGACTTTACCAATCTTTCGAGCAATATCCGGTAAATCTTCAGGCCCAAACAAAATAAGTGCAATAGCCAAAATTAAGAGAATTTCATAAATACCCAAATCTTTGCCCCCTTATTTCACCGCTAAGGCTTTATCTCTGCTACGAACCACGAGATAGCCCAGCCAAATGCTAATTTCGTAAAGGAGATACATCGGCCCAGCCATGAGGACTTGTGTAAATACATCTGGCGTTGGAGAAAACACTGCCGCCAAAATGACGATTATCAAGATTGCCCAACGTCTTTTTTTGGCTAATGTCTGGGGAGTTAACACCCCTATGCGAATTAAGATTAATAAAACAATGGGAAGCTGAAATACCAGACCGAAGGTTAAAAGAAAGGGTATAAGAAAGCCTAGGTAAGACGTTTTGGTCACAAATGGCGTAGATTGAACGCCCCCGCCACCCGCATAAAGCAAAAACTTAATCCCTATAGGCAGAACCATGTAAAAACATAATGCAACACCACCAAGAAAGAGGAGCACTGAACTAGGAACAATTAAATATAAATACTTTCGTTCATTTTGCTTTAACGCCGGTAATACAAAACTCCAAATCTGCCAAGTAAGGACCGGGAATGCAAGGGCTATGCCAATGAACAAGGAAACCTTTAACTTAACTAACATAGGCTCCATTGGCGTTATAGTAATGAACTTAATATCTTTCAACTGCGTTACTGGATTTGCTAAATAAGCAAAGGTCCGATCACTGATGAACCATCCAATAATGGTACCTAATACGATCGCATATGCTGCTATAACCAGCACTTTGCGCAGGGCCATCATATGTTCCATTAACGGCAAATTATCATCCTCGCGAGGTCGCCTGCGCATCAAGCCTACACTTCCTTCCCGTACGCCTTTAGCCATTCGTAGTGCGTATTGCGTTGAACTGCGCGATAACCTGCATCTTCAATACAACGAATAATCTCCTGCAACGGGACACGAGTTTGTACGCCAGCAGCTCGGACTACGTTTTCCTCTAACATAGTACTGCCAAAATCATTAGCCCCGAAACGCAAGGCAACCTGTGCCATCTTAGCCCCTTGAGTGACCCACGACGCTTGAACATTGGGTACGTTATCGAGCATCAGGCGTGCTACCGCGAGTGTCCGCAGGTAATCGACTCCCGTACTGCCTTCTCCACCAAGTTCAGTATTCGTAGGTGCAAAACTCCAGGGAATAAAGGCCGTAAATCCACCAGTTTGATCCTGGGCATCCCGAACCCGAACCATATGCAAAATTCGCTCCTCAAATGTCTCAACATGCCCAAACATCATGGTCGCCGTAGATTTCATACCCAGCTTGTGTGCTGTGGTCATCACGTCCATCCATTGTTGCCAGCTTATTTTGTTAGGACTGATCAGCTGACGAACTCGATCAGCTAAGATTTCTGCCCCTCCTCCAGGAATCGAATCCAGACCAGCATCTCGAAGGCGACGGATGACTTCCTCCAGACTTAACTGAGATTTGTTGGCCAGATCCCATACTTCTGGAGGGCTAAACGAGTGAATATGAATCGAGTAATGGGCTTTGATATCACGTAGAAATGCTTCAAAATATTCCAAATCCAAATCGGGATGCAATCCCCCTTGAATTAAGAGCTGAGTCCCCCCAACAGCAATCGTTTCTTCAATTTTAGCATGTATTGCGTCACGTGACAAAATATATCCTTCTGGATCTTCCGGTTTACAGTAGAAGGCACAAAACTTACATTGACAGGAACAGACATTGGTATAGTTAATATTTCTGTCTATAACAAACGTTACGACTTTTTCCGGATGCATCTGTCGACGAACAAGATCCGCCCCTTGTCCTAAAGAAAGAAGATCGGCATCTTGTAATAGTTTAGCCCCATCTGCGACGGATAACCGTTCACCCTCTAAACGTTTCTCGATGATCTCCAAGGTCTCCGTTTGCACATTCCTCTCCCCTTTCACATCCTAATCTGTCTTATGGGCACGATAGAGAGCATCCCGTTCCACCGCGTCTCTTCCTGCCTTATTAATCATATGGATCAAGGCTCGCTTACTCATGGCTTGGCTTGTTTCTAGATCGTCTACCCCGAAAGCCAGAGAAACTTGGGCCAATTTGGGACCGAGCATTATCCAAAACGTTTTAATATGATCGAAATTATCCAGAAGAATGCGTGAAATCGCCAGCATTTTTAAATCTTCAAAACCCGTAGTATTTTCAACACCCATGTTTCCCTCTAATTTTACATCTATAGAGCAAACAGGAAGTGGGCTGAACGTCTGAAACCCTCCTGTTCTGTCTTGAAGCGTTCGGAGCTGGAGCAACTGGTCAATCTGTTCCCCTGTCGATTCCCTATGCCCATAGAGCAGCGATGCGTTTGTGCGCATTCCCAAACGATGGGCAACCTCTTGGATCTCTAACCAGCGAGGGAAAAACACTTCTGTCCCGCCCCCTGACAGTGAATCGAGTCCTGCCTCAATTAAACACTGCAAGACTTCCGACACTCCAAGTCCGGTAATTTGCGTGAAGTATTCCACGTCAACTGCGGTAAAGGCCTGAATGCAGACCTGAGGAAAAATGTTCTTTACCCTCTGGAGCGTTTCTATGTAATAACCGAAGGGCAGTTCATAATTTAAGCCACCGTCAATATGAATCTCCGCAATAGTTTCTTGTCTAGCATTTCGTGCAGTTGTTGCAATTTCCTCGAGCGCTAACGTAAAGGCCTGAAGATCATTGGTGTGATTAAGATGACGATTGACAATGAAATAGGTTTGGTTACCATTTTTCCGTTCGCGCACGAGATTGGCCATATATCCTAGGGCTAAGATGTCTCGACTGTCTATCATGCGTACACCCGCCTCAAAATCCAATTGTTCGCCCTTTTCGACTTTTTCTACCAGATCACTGAGTTCACTCTGAGCAAACAGTGAAAGCATAATGTCCTCTCCCTTTCATTATACCTATACAGAAAGTATAAGTT
>DATMYU010000004.1:0-4466 GCA_035560775.1 Desulfosporosinus sp. | reverse complement strand
ATTATTTCTTATAAAGACACAACCTACGATGTCAAAGGAGCGTTTACAAATTGGATCCAATTTTAATAGTTGACGATGAAGAGAAAATCAGAAAATTAGTTCGTTTATACCTTGAAAAGGAAGGTTTTGAAGTTGAGGAAGCGGAGGATGGCCGCGTCGCATTGGAAAAGTTTCGCGCCGGACAATTTTCCCTTTTAATTGTGGATCTAATGATGCCAGATATCGACGGCTGGCGGGTCTGTCGCGAAATTCGTGAGAGTTCGGTGCTGCCAATTATTATGTTGACTGCACGAGGGGAAGAGTTTGATCGGGTATTAGGACTTGAACTAGGAGCTGACGATTATCTAGTGAAGCCGTTTAGTACCAAGGAATTGGTTGCCCGGGTCAAAGCTCTTCTGCGCCGTTCTTCAGGCCAACTACAGCCTGTTTCTTCGGAAATAACGGCTGGCTCACTCTGCATTGATAAAGAAAGACATCGTGTTAGCATTGGAGACGAAGTTATTAACTTAACCCCTTTAGAATTCGATTTATTATATTTCTTAGCTAAGAATCGAGGGCGAGTTTTCACACGAGAACAGCTAATGGAGACTGTATGGGGCTATGATTTTTATGGAGATGCCCGTACAGTCGATACACATATTAAAAAGTTACGGGAGAAACTGACTCCTCCAGAGGTTAAGGGGATGTTAATAACCGTATGGGGAGTAGGATATAAATTCGATCCCGACCTAGTTCACTAATGGCTACTAAAGTACATCATTCATGGAGTATTTCTATTAAATTGTGGGTAGCTATGACCCTTTTGACTCTTGCTGTACTCGGTGGGTTAGGACTGACAATAACCTGGCTCTTTTCGGATTTTTATTTACAACAAAAGTTAAATTCGCTCAAGACAGAGGCGACGGAAATTTCAGCACAATTGGCCGCTGTTCCTAGTTGGAGCGAACGCATAGCGCTGCTAGAAACATTTAAACTAACATCTGGTTCGCAATTAGTTCTACTTGATCCCCAAGGGAATTTCTTAGCGATTTCTGGTTCGAGTTCCCTTACGCCTCAAGGTCAGCAAAGCAGAATCGTAGGGCATCTCTGGGGAGTCAATGGAGGGACTATTGGAGGATGGTCTCGTGATTTACGGCCATCGGACTTTTTTACCGATGCCTACTTAGCGCGCGTTCTGTCCGGTCAAACTATCTCGATTCAAGCTCTACCAGTTAATAGTGGCGGGCAAACTATGCTACTAGCGGCAACGCCTATTGGAAAAAAACCAGTCCAAGGGGTCGTGCTCTTGGGTAGTTCTCCAATACCTATTCAAGAAAGTATTGCGACATTTCGTTGGCTTATTCTTTATGCTTCATTAATAGCGGTTTTCTTAGCTACTGTGGTTAGCCTTTTTTTTGCTCGTCAGGTCACACGGCCCCTTGCCTTAATGCAGCGTGGTGCTACACGAATGGCGAAAGGCGACTTTTTGCCTATTCAAGGCGTGACAAGTAAAGATGAAATCGGGGAATTGGCAGAAGCTCTGAATTTCATGGGAGCAAGCTTAAAAAACCACATGGAATGGCTTTTTCAGGAGAAGAATCTGATTCAAGGGATTCTTGAAACCATCAGTGATGCAGTTGTCATGTTGAGTTCTGATGGGTCAACTCTTTACGCGAATGATTCGGCTAAAGCCTTGTGGCAAGAAAATGAAATCGAGCTTCAGGAACGAAAGACTGAAATCGTTAACTTTCTCCAGACAATGACTCATAGTATGGATCAGATCGAGAGCTATGCAACGCTAACGCTTGGTATTCAAGTGTTGCAGGTTGTTATAGCGCCAATGACAGAGACCGAGGGGATTAGTGGGCATGTTGCAGTCCTCCGCGACGTAACTGCGTCTTTACGGGCGGAAAAAGCACGCCGTGAGTTTTTGGCGAGTGTTACGCATGAACTCAGAACTCCATTGCATCTTATTCAAGGTTACTTGGAGGCAATCCAGGACGGTGTCATACCGGAACATCAACAAGGAGAATACATAGAATTAGTGTTGGAAGAGGCTAAACGATTGGCTCGTTTAGTAAAGGACTTGCAGGATATTAATTGGCTTGAACGGGGACAAAGTGTGCAACGCGTTACTCTTGATCTTGAGAGCTTTTTGAGTGATATAGATCAACGTTTCCAGGGTCGAGCTACTGAGTTAGGTTTGAATCTGGAAATTTCGAAAGGATCTGGAGAACTATTTGCAGATCCTGATCGGCTATTGCAAGTCTTTATTAATCTTTTAGACAATGCCTTGGGTCACACCCCCCGTGGAAAGACAGTTCGGGTGTTTTTTGAGGAAGAACAAAATCAGGTGCGTTTTGCTATTCAAGATGAAGGGGAAGGAATCCCCAAAGAAGCTTTGCCTTATATTTTTGATCGGTTTTTCAGAGTGAATAAAGCTCGGTCGCGAAAGGATGGTGGAATGGGTTTAGGGTTAGCTATTGTGCGACAAATTGTCGAGGCACACGGAGGAAATGTGAAAGTTGAAAGCGATATAGGAAAAGGGACGACCTTTTGGATTGCGCTTCCGCATAAGCCGTTTAATTAGCTACACGAAAAGCAAAACCATATTTGGTTAATATGGAAGGAATATAGAGAATCGCAGCGAACATTCTATTTTAGGGGAGGCGATGGAATGTTCGCTGCAGTGTATGGCATGACTGTCATTGGGCTACAAGCTCACTTAGTCCGCGTGGAAGTTGATGTGTCGAATGGTTTGCCAAGTTTCGAAATTGTTGGCTTAGCAACGACAGCAGTGAGAGAGGCCAGAGACAGAGTGCGTTCAGCCATACGAAACTCAGGCTATCAGTTTCCCCTACAGCGGGTAACTGTTAACTTAGCTCCTGCAGATTTACGCAAACAAGGTTCAGGTCTGGATCTGCCGATTGCGATAGGGATACTTGCTGCGACAGGTCAATGCTTTTGTCCTACCCTAGATCAGTGTGTATTCTCCGCTGAACTATCGTTAGAGGGAACCCTTCGTCCTGTTCCTGGTATATTGACTATGGCTATCACTCTACATCGAGAGAATAATAAATCGGAATTAACAGGGGAGAGGACCGCCGCCGAGGGGCTACGCTTAATAATTCCTTCCGACAATTTGCCTGAAGCTCGTCTTGTGACTGGGTTAGTAACGCATAGCACTTCCACATTGGGGCAAATCGTTCAGGCTCTTGAAAAAAAGAGTGACTTTGAAGATGAAATTTCATTCCAGCTTCCTCAATCTGAAGTAAATATTGGTAGTCAGGTGGATTGGGCGGATATTAATGGACAACAACATGCAAAACGAGCTTTAGAGATTGCGGCGGCGGGTGGGCATAATGTCGTTTTG
Source organism: Desulfosporosinus sp. (assembly GCA_035560775.1). Taxonomy (GTDB): domain Bacteria; phylum Bacillota; class Desulfitobacteriia; order Desulfitobacteriales; family Desulfitobacteriaceae; genus Desulfosporosinus. The sequence goes on along the minus strand of DATMYU010000004.1, from coordinate 1,114 downwards.
GTTGGGCCACCAGGTTCGGGTAAGACGTTGCTGGCTAAGGCATACTCAGGGATACTTCCTCAATTAAGTGAGCAGGAGAGCATTGAGGTCACTCAGCTGTACAGTGTTTGTGGGTTGCTAAATTGTAATGGTTCTTTGGTTCAACATCGCCCTTTTCGAAGTCCTCATCATACCGTCACAAAGGCGGGAATGATTGGCGGAGGGCGTGATTTGCGTCCGGGTGAGTTATGCTTTGCGAATTATGGTGTGCTGTTTTTAGATGAGCTGCCAGAGTTTGCTCGTGAGGTCTTGGAATGTCTTCGGCAACCTTTGGAAGATCGAGAGTTGACGATTACTCGACAATCAGGGAGTATTACCTATCCCGCCCATGTCAGTGTTATCGCCAGTATGAACCCGTGTCCGTGTGGTTTATTAGGTGATCAGGGAAGAGCGTGTCATTGTACACCTATGCAAATCAAAAATTACCGTGGAAGGATTTCTGGCCCGCTTTTGGATCGTTTTGATATTCATATTGAGGTGCCAAGGCTGAATTATGCTGAGTTAAAGAATTACATAGCTAATGAGTCTTCCAGTGTGGTTAGGGAACGAGTGATGGCAGCCCGCTGCCGACAATGGGCCCGACTAGGGCCAGCAAAAACCAATGCGGAAATGACGGCTAAAGAGACCAAAGAATTTGGTAAGTTGACTCCGAGTGGGGAGTCGCTCTTACAAAGGATTTTTGATAGCCAACATCTTAGTGCTCGCGCTCATGATCGAATTCTGAGAGTTGCCCGTACGATCGCAGATCTTGCAGAAACTAAAGATATTTTGTCCGAACATTTGGCAGAGGCCCTACAGCTGCGTACTTTAGATAGGTGTTTTTAGAAGATCAGAGTGGTTATTTGCTTAAAAGCCTGCGCGCGGAGGAGCTCTTAGTATTCTCTCCAGAGTTAGCCGGCAGTATATCAAAAGAGTTTGCCCATAATTCGGCAGATAGTAGGACGGACCTGAGCAATAATGTGGAAGCAGCCGATGGCCTCAATGACCGGCAAACCGAGGTACTTAAGCTGGTAGCCTAAGGGAAGATGTATAAAGAAGTTGCCAACGACGATCTTGAATCATGGGGTTTAAACAT
>DATMYU010000003.1:0-4447 GCA_035560775.1 Desulfosporosinus sp. | reverse complement strand
TGTCTAAATAGTAAAGGAGACTGTTTAATGAGTCCGAAAAAAGTAAAATTAGCTTGGGATGAACTTGTGATGTCCGAGAAGGAACGCCAAGGTATGGTTGAATACCTAGTCTTTCTCAGTGAAGGAAAAACTGAGCGAGCGTCTTGGCAGATATTAGAGAGATGGGCACAAAAAGCAGGCTTTAAAGCGCTTGATGATGTGTTGGGCTTTAAACCTGGGCAAAAGGTCAGCCTCTCAGTGCGAGGTAAAGCCGGCATTTTGGCAATAGCCGGTATTCGGCCGTTAAGCGAAGGGTTTCGATTAATAGCTGCACATCTTGATGCTCCTCGGTTAGACATAAAACAGCGCCCGCTTTATGAAGAGGAAGGATTAGCCTTTTTTAAAACTCATTATTATGGCGGAATTAAGAAATACCAATGGACTGCACTACCCCTTGCTCTTCATGGGGTTGTTATCTTGCGCGATGGACATATTGTCGAAATCGTAGTCGGGGAAGCGGATGAAGACCCTATTTTAACGATTACTGACTTGCTGCCTCATTTAGCAAAGGATCAATTTGACAAAAAATTATGCGATGCTATAACAGGAGAAGGATTAAACCTATTACTCGGACATGATCCTGCCAATGAGGATGGAGAAGAACGTGTGAAATTGGCTATTCTCCATTTGTTGAAGGATAAATATGGGATCGAGGAAGACGACTTTGTAAGTGCAGAATTAGAGGTGGTACCGGCTGGGAAGGCTCGCTATGCGGGATTAGATCGGAGTTTCATTGCGGGATACGGGCAAGACGATCGAGTCTGTTCCTTTGCTGCGTGGAAAGCGATTGAAGAGATTGAGCAACCGGAGTGGACCACGATCGTTCTTTTTGCAGATAAAGAGGAGATTGGTAGCGATTCCAATACGGGCATGAAAGCACGCTATTTGGAGAATTTTATTGCAGAGCTTATTTCTTTGCAAAATGGAATGTATGATGGATTGATGGTTCGACGAGCATTAGCTCGGGCCAAGGCGCTATCGGCAGATGTCACCGCTGGATATGATCCCAATTATGCAGAGGTTATGGACAAGCGTAATTCGGCTTTTTTGGGCAGGGGTATTGTGATAAGTAAATATACAGGCTCTAGAGGTAAATCAGGGTCTAGTGATGCTAACCCAGAATTTATTGCGGAGGTACGCCGAATTTTCGATGAGGCTGGGATCTCTTGGCAAACGGCAGAATTGGGGAAAGTCGATCAAGGCGGTGGTGGAACAATCGCCCAATACATGGCCATTTACGGTATGGAGGTACTTGATTGCGGCGTAGGAATCTTAAGTATGCATGCCCCCTGGGAGATTTCTTCCGTCGCAGATGTGATCATGATGATGCGGGCGTATCGAGCATTTTTAGTCTATAAAGGAAACTTACTTCAGACAGAGTAATAACTCCATCTGAAGTTGAGCTGAACTTATCCAGGGGCTTAGCGCCACTAGGTCTTCCATGACCGTCGGGAGTCTTAGTAGCGGTTAGTCATCGGATAAAGATTAACGTATCATATAGAGAAGGGCGATTTATATGAATATCTCATGGATTCCAGAAAATATTAGCGATTTTGATTGGCATAAAGTTGGATTGGCTGCTTTATATACAGTACTTTATATCGTTGTCATCCTCGTTGTAGCACGCGTTGCCTACGGATTACTTATTTATCTGCTCAGACGTATGTTAGTAGGACGAAAAGGAAAATATCTTTGGGATGAACGTAAAGCAAATACGTTATTTTCGCTCCTCCGAAGCACGTTATTTTACCTGATTACCTTTACGGTGGCTTTGCATATACTCAAACGCCTTTTTAACTTTGATACCGGAACACTACTGGCTTCGGCCAGCGTTTTAGGAGTTGCACTAGGTTTTGGTTCACAGAGTTTAGTAAAAGACATCATTGGTGGCTTTTTTATTCTTTTTGAGAATCAGTTCTCAGTGGGAGAATTAGTAAAAACGGGGGAATTCACGGGTACTATTGAAGAGACGGGGATTAGAACGACGCATATAAGGGCCTGGGGTGGGGAACTCCACATCATTCCCAATGGCAGCATTACTGCGGTTACGAACTTTAGCCGCGGCAAGATGTTAGCCCAGGTTGAAATTCAGATTCCCTATAATGAGGATCTTGAGCGAGCGATGAGAGTGATGAGTACGGTTTGTGAAAAAGTCAGCGTAGAGTTTGGCGATAGAATTATTGAAGCTCCCACAGTCCAAGGTGTAACTCAGTTTGGGGAGCGCAATGTTGTATTACGGGTTATTGCTTTCACCAAACCCGATGAACAGTGGAGTCTAGAACGTGAACTGCGTCGCCGAATTTACAGTGCGTTTTTGAAAGAAGGAATTCGTACGCCACAGTTCCAAAGCATTATTATGACTGATCCCATGAAACATACCACAATGGATAAGCAAGATACGGTGGTTAAGCCAAATAAGACTGATGTGTAAATAGAGGGGGCCAACAGATGATTCCTTTGAAGGTAGGAGATATTGTTCGTCTTCGAAAACAGCACCCTTGTGGAAGCGTAGATTGGAAAGTGATGAGAACGGGAATGGACTTCCGAATTCAGTGCTTAGGCTGTCAACACCAAGCCTGGATTCCTCGAATCAAACTCGAACGCAATTTAAAGGAAATTTTACAGTCGACTGAAGAAAATTAGGTTTATAATTAGCTATTTTATTAAGGATTCTTTGTTGGTCAGAATTAAGGTTGGCAATCAGAGGATAGGTATGGTTGCGGAGTAGCAAAACATCACATATAATCTGTAGAGATACTTGTCTAGTGTATAAAAAGGAGGTAAAGCATGACATTACATGCTGGAATTGTTGGTTTGCCGAATGTTGGTAAATCAACTTTGTTTAATGCGATTACCCAAGTGGGTGCTGAGGCTGCAAATTATCCATTCTGTACGATTGAGCCAAATGTAGGAATGGTAGAAGTGCCTGATTTCCGCTTGCAAAAACTGGCTGATATGGTTCATCCGAAGAAGATTGTAGCAGCTACCGTTGAGTTTGTGGACATTGCGGGGCTCGTAAAGGGAGCGAGCAAAGGAGAAGGATTAGGAAATAAATTCCTATCCCATATCCGTGAAGTCGATGCCATTGTGCATGTTGTGCGTTGCTTTGAAGACGAGAACGTGATCCATGTGGAGGGAAACGTTGATCCCAAACGGGATATTGAAACAATAGACCTTGAGCTGGTCTTAGCGGACATGGAAAGTGTGGAGAAACGATCGGATCGTTCGTCGAAACTCTTAAAGACGGGGGATAAAAAGGTTCAAGGCGAAGTGGCCCTTTTGGAACGCTTAAAGGAAGTTTTTAATCAGGGAAAAGGGGCCCGTTTTTTAACTTATTCGGACGATGAACGAGCAATTCTTAAGGGTTTTTCGCTTTTGACTCTAAAACCCGTGCTCTATGTTGCAAATGTAAGTGAAGCTGGTCTCTCCACAGCTAAGGATAACCCTTATGTTAAACAAGTAATGGCAATCGCGGCGGAAGAGGGTGCAGAAGCCGTTGTGGTTTGTGCACAAATCGAAGCGGAAATTGCGGAACTTGAAGAGGATGAGAAGGAAGTATTCTTAAAAGACTTAGGATTAGAAGAGTCGGGATTAGACCATTTAATTCGAGTTGCTTTTCATTTGCTGGGACTTATGACATTTTTTACGGCAGGCCCTATGGAAGTGAAAGCTTGGACAATTCACCAAGCAACTAAGGCGCCCCAAGCTGCAGGGGTAATTCATACGGATTTTGAACACGGATTTATTCGGGCTGAAGTAGTCGCGTACAAGGATTTCGTAGAGCACAATGGGTTGACCGGTGCCAGGGATAAAGGTTTAGTTCGTTTGGAAGGAAAAGACTATATTATGCGCGACGGGGACATTGTTCATTTCCGATTTAACGTTTAGTGTAGAGCTGACGTATAACTTTACATCCCGTATGAAAGCCGGGGTGTAAAGTTTTTTTATACCTATACAGAAAGTATAAGTTTTGAGTAGCCTAATTCTGGTGGCATGAGTGCAACTAGGGCAGCCGCCTGCGGTCCCTTCTCGCCATCCTTGGCTACAGGGACACTCGGCCATCCTTGGCCAGCGCCTTTTCGCAAATTGGAGATGAACGCCATAAAAACGATCTGCTATGATAGTCTTGAACAGCTAGGTGAGCCTCCAATGGACAAGACGCTCATGGTCTACTCTGACAGAAGTTCCACATCTGAAGAGATTAAGATAATTAAGCTTCCGCCGTTAGATAATTCAAGGGAAAAGCGTTTATGCTTTTTGGAGCATTCTAGGTCTTTCGGAGCGGAACAATGATTGGATATCAAGTATAATGGCCTTTAGTTAGATAAATCTAACTAAAGGCCATTATATTTTGTAAGTAGGAAACCGCAACAGCGTTATATGCTCTATTGAAAGAGGCAGATAATAT
>DATMYU010000002.1:0-3010 GCA_035560775.1 Desulfosporosinus sp. | reverse complement strand
ATATTATTCTCTCAACAAGTTTGAATCTGATTAATGGAATCACGGGCCAGTTTTCAATTGGACATGCAGGTTTTATGGCCGTAGGTGCGTATGTTTCGGCCATGGTAACAGTTATCATGCACGGCCCTTTAATCTTGGGTCTTCTTGCTGGAGCGGTTGTGTCTGCATTAGCTGGCTTGATAGTTGGGCTACCCACGCTGCGTCTTAAGGGAGATTATCTGGCGATCGCAACCCTAGGATTCGGTGAAATTGTTCGTATTGTCTTCTTGAACATGGACTTTGTTGGGGGGGCAGCTGGATTCACCCTACCGAGTAAGATCACATGGACATGGGCTTTCCTATTAATGGTGCTGAGTGTTATTTTGATCAAAAACTTTGTTGGTTCGACGCATGGCAGGGCATGTATTTCTATTCGTGAAAACGAGATTGCCGCAGAATCCATGGGAATTAATACCACGAAATACAAAGTTATGGCGTTTACAATGGGAGCCTTTTTTGCGGGGCTGGCTGGAGGAATTTACGCTAATTACATGTATATAATTCAGCCTGGGACGTTTAGCTTTTTAAAGTCATTTGATATTTTAGTTATGGTCGTACTTGGTGGCCTAGGAAGCATAAGTGGCGGTATTGTGGGTGCAATTGTTTATACCTTGATTTCGGCGCTTTTAGCAGGTATTCCAGAATGGCGCTTAGTTATTACAGCAGTGTTCTTGGTTGTGATGATGATCTTTAGACCGACAGGAATAATGGGAACAAAAGAATTTGGTTTAAGTTTCCTGCGAAAGAAGGATGATAAAAATGCCGCTTCTAAAAATTGAAAATCTCTCTAAATCATTTGGCGGTTTGAAAGCGGTTTCAAATTTAAATATTATTATTGAGCAAGGGGAACTGATCGGTCTGATTGGTCCTAATGGAGCTGGAAAAACGACGGTTTTTAATATACTCACAGGGGTATATGAAAAGACTGAAGGAAAAATGACGTTTATGGATAGAGATGTGTCCGGGCTTAAACCATATCAAGTTACCCAACGGGGAATGGCGCGAACGTTTCAGAATATCCGACTGTTTGACGATTTAAGCGTTATTGACAATGTTAAAGTTGCCTATCATCAAAGAACTTCCTATAGCACCTTCAGTGCGCTCTTGCGACTGCCAAGCTATTTCTCAGGTGAAGAAGATATGCAACGCAAAGCCATGGATTTGCTTAAAATATTTAATCTTGATGATAAAGCAGAGGAAACGGCTAAAAATTTGCCCTATGGAGAGCAACGCCGCTTGGAGATCGCCCGTGCCTTGGCAACAGACCCCAAACTTTTATTGCTCGATGAGCCGGCCGCAGGCATGAATCCCCAGGAGACCCATGATCTAATGAACTTGATTCGGTGGATAAGAGAGAATTTTAAACTAACAATTCTCTTGATCGAACATGATATGGCCTTAGTAATGGGGGTCTGTGAGCGCATTTATGTGTTGGATTATGGTATAATCATTGCTCAAGGTGCACCAGATGAAATTAAACGCAATCCCAAAGTCATTGAGGCTTATTTAGGGGAGGAGGTTATCTGATGCTCGTACTTGAAGATGTTAATGTATACTATGGTGCAATTCATGCTCTTAAAGGAATCTCCTTTGAGGTCAACCTTGGAGAAATTGTAACTCTGATTGGCTCAAATGGTGCAGGAAAGAGCACTAGCCTAAAGACAATTTCAGGATTATTACGCCCCAAATCGGGTAAAATTACGTTTAAGGGGGAGAATTTGGCAGTCGTTGCGCCTCAATCGATTGTGGCCAAAGGAATATCCCAGGTTCCTGAAGGGCGGCATGTGTTTGCTAATATGACTGTGATCGAAAACTTGGAAATGGGAGCTTACTTACGTAAGGATAAAGCAGGGATTAAGCAAGACATGCAACACGTTTATGAGTTGTTTCCTCGGCTTCTTGAACGCAATAAGCAAATTTCGGGTACTTTGTCCGGTGGGGAACAGCAAATGTTGGCTATGGGGCGAGCCCTTATGTCCAAACCTCAGCTTCTCCTTCTAGATGAGCCGTCAATGGGTTTAGCTCCCATTTTGGTTAAACAAATTTTCTCGATTATCAAGGAAATTAATGAGAGTGGGACGACCATTTTACTTGTTGAGCAGAATGCTCATATGGCTCTTTCTATTGCAAATCGGGCTTATGTACTTGAGACGGGAAAAATTGTGCTTTCTGGAGATGCAAAACAATTAGCAGCCAGTGAAGAAGTTCGTAAGGCCTACCTCGGGGGATAAGATCCCAGCCCCTAAAAGGGCTAGAGGTCCGCAGACCGGGGATAAGATGTGAGGAACAAGTTCAAAAAAGAAAGGGGCAAGATTATATGTATGTTCGCCAATTTATGACATCCCAAGTTTTTACGGTGAGCCCAGAAGAATCTATCGCAGACACGATGGCCCTCATGCGGGAAAAAAAGATCCACAAACTGCCAGTTATTTATAAAGATAAACTAGTGGGTTTTGTGACAGATGGGGATCTCCGAGAGGTCTCTCCTTCTCCTGCTACGACCTTAAGCATTTTTGAGCTCAATTACCTCATAGCCAAAACCCCTATCCGAGAAGTTGCAGTGAAAAAGGTGATAACTTGTCGCCCCGAAACGCAGATTGAAGATGCTGCCTTGTTAATGCGGGAACATAATATTGATGGATTGCCGGTTCTTGATGATGAGGGCAATTTGGTCGGTATTATTACGGGGACCGATATTTTGGATGCCTTCCTGGATATTATGGGATTTCGCAGTCCTGGCCAGCGTGTGGTCATAGAAACAAAAGATGAAAGCGGCATCATGTTGGACTTAGCCGTAACTATTAAAGAATTAAATGTCGATATTTCAAGTTTAGCTGTTTATCATCTTAAGAATAATCAGGTCCAGATTCTTGCACGCCTTAAGGGTGACAAAGTAGCTGAGGTTAAAGCATCATTAGCGAAAAAAGGCTATCAGGTTACATAATGATGAGCCCATAGGTTAGTCTAATAT
>DATMYU010000001.1:0-3676 GCA_035560775.1 Desulfosporosinus sp. | reverse complement strand
GATATGAATGGAGGTCGAACCGTATGGATAGGGACACACTCATTTCTAAGCTAAATTGGTTTTACAGTTTAGAACTGAATCAAGTAGACTTATATAATGCTCAAAGCAAAGCCTTTAAAGGTAGATATAGCGGAATAGTCTTTGAACGTTGCGCATATATCGAACAAAATCATGTAGATAATATTGGAGAGAAAATCAAAGAACTCGGTGGCAAACCTACAGTTTTAGGTGATCTTATTTCACCCATTATCGGTAAATTTGCTGGGGAACTTATATCCATGACAGGTTTAGAAGATACGCTAGCAATAAATATCATGATAGAACAAAAGGCTATGACGGATTATAACGACTTAATAGAGAAACTCCACCAAGATCAATACGGTGATAAAGAGCTAATCAAACTTCTTCAACATAATTTTGTGGACGAACATTTGCACACCGAGTGGTTTCGGACCAAAATAATTGCCATAAAACAATACGAATTCACTGCCAAGCATTTTAATGTTAGTAACGAGATGAGCCCTCAAAACCAAATAATAGAAAATTTCATCCAAGATAATTACCGATCAACCCCTAAAAGGGCAAAGCTGGTTAAACCTCGTCCGCTAAAAACCGTCAAATGGTAATTTATAATACTCTTTACACTTTCATACGCATTAATCGCATACTGTTTAATATAACGATCAAAGCTGCTCCAGTATCACTCACTACCGCCATCCATAAACTGAGCCAACCTGGGAAGATAAACACTAAGGCAACAAGCTTAATAATAACGGCGAACCAAATATTTTGTTTAATGATTCTTAGCGCTTGTCGACTTAGCTTGATAGTGTAAGGAAGCTTTTCCAAATTATCTGCCATAAGAACAATATCTGCAGTTTCCATGGCTGTGTCCGTTCCTGCTCCTCCCATGGCAATTCCTAAATTAGCGGTAGCCAAAGCAGGGGCATCATTAATGCCATCGCCTACCATTGCCACGATTGTATATTCTTGCTGTAGCTGTTTAACTGTGTTCACCTTATCCTCGGGCAGCAACTCGGAAAAATATCTATCAACACCTGTTTCTGACGCTACTTTTCGTGCGGTTCCTTCATTATCTCCGGTCAGCATAACAATCTGTGCAATACCAACATCCTTAAGTTTTTTCAGAGCTGTAACCGTTACTTCACGAACATAATCTGCTACTAGAATAATTCCTAAAATTTCAGTCTTAGCTCCAACCATGACGATGGTATTTCCTTCATTCTGTGAAGTTTCAATGCACTCTTGCACTTCACGGTCAATGGACAGTCCCATTTCACGGAATAAGTTAGGTTTACCAGCAAAATATTCTGTTCCCCCTATTGAAGCTTGTGCTCCTTTACCTACAATGGCCTTGAAGGAATCTGCTTTCTGGCTTGCAATATTGTTAGCTTTAGCGTAGTCCATAATAGCTAAGGCAATCGGGTGTTGAGAGTGTTCTTCAATGGTTCTGGCAATACATATAATCTCTTGCTCAGAACCTGCTAATGTAATAATTTTAGAGATTTTTGGTTTGCCAGCGGTGAGTGTCCCTGTTTTGTCAAAAGCAATCGCCTTGAGAGTGCCAGCAACTTCTAAGAAAGTTCCTCCTTTAATTAAGACCCCATTTTTTGCTGCATTGCCAATTGCTGATACAATTGCCACAGGAGTTGAAATTACCAAAGCACAGGGGCAAGCTATCACAAGTAACTCTAAGCCTTTATAAAACCATTCACTCCATGTCCCTAAACCCAACAAAGGTGGAAGGATAATTGCAAGTATTGCCAAACCAAATACAATGGGCGTATATATCTTTGCAAAACGGTCAACTATGGCTTGTGTTTCCGCCTTTTGCCCTTGTGCTTCTTCAACCAAGTGAATGATTTTTGCGATTGTAGTATCTTCAATTAGCTTAGTAACCTTTACTTCAAGGGAACTGTTCTCATTGATTGTTCCGGCATACACTGTATCGCCTTCACTTTTATCTACGGGAACGGACTCACCAGTAATCGTAGCCTGATTAATACTTGAGGCTCCAAAGACAATTTCTCCATCTAGGGGAATCTTCTCACCAGGCTTAATAACTATGGTATCGCCTACGGAGATATCGTCAACTGAAGTACGAACTAAATCTTGGTCTATTTTTAGCCAGGCTTCAGGTGGCGTTAAGCTCATTAAACTACGAATTGAGTCTCTTGTTTTATCAAGCGTCTTGGTTTGCAGGTATATACCCAGCGAAAAGAGCCAAACTACTGATGCTGCTTCCAGCCATTGCCCAATCATTGCTGCACCAAAAGCTGCAGTTGTCATAAGTACGTTCATGTCTAATGATTTACTCTTAACAGCGTAATAGGCGCTTTTGGCAGGTTTATAACCGCCGATTACTATTGATGCTGCATAGAGTAATATGGAAATCAACGGTAGAACGTGGGCTATGCCAACAAGATATCCTACAACTAAGAGAATACCTGAAATCAAGTTTGAAGATACGTTGAACTTCTTAGTTGCTGGAACCGGAATATTCGTAGTTTCTTTACTTCTCGATGCCAGACTAGCCTTATATCCTGATTTGGACACAGCTTTCATAACTTCTTCTACAGTCATATCATGAACAATGTGCATCTTACCCGTTGAGAAATTAACATTTACTTCTCTTACCGCTGGTAAGGTTCCCATATATTTTTCCAGTGTTTGCGCACAAACTCCACAATCCATTCCTTCAATATTAAAGGTTTGACCCTTTTCCTTAATTTGTGTAATCGTAGTGGCCTTGAATCCAAGTTTCTGGACGTGGTTTTGGATATTTTCTAAGAGCGACTCATTATCCACCACAACCTGCATTTTGGAAATGCTATAGTTAACCTTGGCCTCATTTACACCATGTAGCTTAATTAGACTTTTCTCGATAGTTTGGGCACAGACCGGACAGTCCATACCTTCAACTCGAAACTCTAATATGTGCCCAGAAAGTACATCATTACTATTAAGTACTCTATCCTCGGCACCGCATGAAGCATCGCAGCAACAACCGCCGCCAGGTGATTTAATCATGTTAAGCGGAATCCCTGTTTGTTTCCTCACCAAGGAGACTGGAAATTGTACTAGATCAGCCTCTTTATCCTGGCTTTCAGATTCTTCAATTGGTGGGCAGCAACTGCAGTCTGAAGTTTTAGGAGCCGCCATTTCAAATAGTATTGGAAACACATTCTTAGCATCTTGTTCGCAACTAGAACAAGTATTAGCTTCTATATTTTTTTTCGGTTGGTTAGACATTTCAATTCACCCTTTCCACAAAGACATAGTTCATTTTTATCACAGGCTGCAACTTTTTCCTTAACATCACCTAAAACCGCGTCAAAAATATTAAGCAGACTTCTAACCTGTTCATCACGTAGCGAATAATAAATGAATTTCCCCTCTTGACGCGATAGTACGATTCCGCATCCTTTTAAACAAGCCAAGTGTTGAGAAACATTAGATTGGTTGCCATTAATCTCATTAACTATTTGCTGTACGGTTTTTTCTTGGTCTTTAATAGATTCAAGAATTTGTAGACGTGATCTATCCGCAAATCCCTTTATGAACTTAACTTTGACGTCTAAATAATCCATAATTAACCCCCTTAACGTATTAGTAGACACTAATACAATAGTCATATTATCAGATACTAATATGT